>NZ_JAAGPO010000500.1:0-1337 GCF_017104825.1 Burkholderia sp. Ac-20345
CCGAACGGCACGCCCGGGGCGATGGTTTCCGTCACGCCGTCCGCGTTCGCCGCGGCGAGCGTGCCGTCGGCATGGCCGTGATACGAATGCGTGAACATCACGATCTTGTCGCGTCCGGTCACGGCGCCTGCGACAGCGGCAGGTCGGCCTGCACCGTGTAGTGTTCGGGCCGCGCGAGGATCCGCGCGCGCCACTCGGCCAGCTGCGCCTGCGTGAGCCGCGCGCCGATCACCGGCTCGAATGGGCCGCCGGCCTGCACGTCGGGTGGATAGGATGCCTTCACGATGCTGCGCGCGAGATGCGGCAGCGCGTCGTCGCACGCGGCCGCCTCGCCGCACCACCACGAATGCACGGCCGGCAGCGTCAGCGTTTCGCCGAGCAGCCCTTCCGCGAGACGCGGCATGAAGCCGAGCATCGCCGGCGATTCGAGGAAGCCCGAGCCCGGCGCGTTCGCGAGCAGCACGTTGCCCGCGCGCACGGCCTGCAGCAGGCCCGGCACGCCGAGCATCGAATCGGGCCGCAGTTCGAGCGGATCGAGCCACGCGTCGTCGACGCGCCGCAGGATGCCGTGCACGGGTTCGAGCCCGGCCAGCGTCTTCAGGAAGACGCGGTTGTCGCGCGCGGTCAGGTCGCCGCCTTCGACGAGCGTGAGGCCGAGGTAGCGCGCGAGATACGCGTGCTCGAAATACGTCGCGCTGTGCGGCCCCGGTGTGAGCAACACGATCCGCGAATTCTTGGCGGTAGGGCTGAGCGCCTGCATGCTCTGCAGCAGCGCGCGGTATGCGGATGCGAGCCGCTGCACGCGCAGCCCACGAAACCCGCGCGGAAAAAGCCGCGACACGATCAGCCGGTTTTCGAGGAGGTAGCCGAGGCCGGCCGCGCCCTGCGTGTGCTGCGCGACGATCCGCCACTGCCCGTCCGGGCCGCGCGCGAGATCGAACGCGACGACGTGCAGCCAGGTATCGCCCGGCACGCGCGCGCCGCGCATCGCGCGCAGGTAGCCGGGATGCCCGGTGACGAGCGCGGGCGGCAGCAGCCCGCGCTCGAGGATCGTCTGCGGCCCGTACAGGTCGGCCAGCGTCGCGTTGAGCAGCCGCACGCGCTGCAGCACGCCGCGCTCGATCGCGACCCAGTCCTCGGGCGTGACGATCAGCGGCAGCAGGTCGAGCGACCACGGGCCGGCCGCGCCGTCGCCGGCGCGCTGCTCGTGCAGTTGATAGAACAGGCCGTTCTCGCGCATGCGCCGGTGCAGCGCGTCCGCGCGGCGGTCGAGGTCGGCCACGCCGTCGCTGCCTATCGACGTGAAGAAGCTGCGCCACGCGGGTGCGAGCGCAGGC
>NZ_JAAGPO010000501.1:0-1096 GCF_017104825.1 Burkholderia sp. Ac-20345
TCGGCGCGATCCGCTTCACGCTGCGCGCCGGCGCGCGCGAGGTCGCAAGCGGCGTGCTGTCCGCACCGCCGGCCGCGCAGGATGGCGCGCAGCCATGAAGCGCACCACGTGGGCCGAACGCCAGGAGCGCAGCAACGCAGGCCTGCTGCGCGCGATGACGTGGATCTCGCTGCGCTTCGGCCGGCAGCGCGCGCGCATCGTACTGCACCTGATCGCGACGTATTTCGTGCTGTTCTCGCCGGTCGCGTGCGCGGCGTCGCGCGACTACCTGCGCCGCGTGCTCGGCCGCCCCGCGCGCTGGCGCGACGTGTACCGGCACGTGTTCACCTTCGCGGCGACCATCCACGACCGCGTCTACCTGATGAACGGGCGCTTCGACCTGTTCGACATCCGGCTGCACGGTGAAACGCTCGTCGACGAGGCGCTCGCGGGCGGACGCGGTGCGTTCCTGATGGGCGCGCACCTCGGCAGCTTCGAGGTCGTGCGCGCGATCGGCCGCACGCACCCGGACCTGCGCGTCGTCGTCACGATGTACGAGAAGAATGCGCGCAAGATCAACGCGACTCTTGCCGCGGTGAATCCCGCCGCGCAGCCGGAAGTGATTCCGCTCGGGCAGGTCGACTCGATGCTGAAGGTGCGCGAGCGCCTCGATGCGAACTGCATGGTCGGCATGCTCGCCGACCGCACGCTGCTCGACGACGCGGCCGCGTCGCTGCGCCGGCTGCCGCTGCTCGGCGCGCCGGCCGCGTTCCCGCTCGGGCCGCTCTACATGGCCGCGATGTTGAAGCGCCCGGTGATCTTCATGACGGGCCTCTATCGCGACGGCAACCGCTACGATGTGCACTTCGAGATGCTCGCCGATTTCTCCGACGTGCGGCGCGACGCACGCGCGGCGGCCGTCGACGCGGCGCTCGCGCGCTACGTCGCGCTGCTCGACAAGTACTGCCGCGCGGCACCGTACAACTGGTTCAACTATTTCGATTTCTGGCAAGGCGGCGATGCCGCGGCTGCGCGCAGCGACGCGGCGCGCGCCGGTGCCGGCCTGTCCGCCACGAGGGATTCCGACGCATGACCGCCGTTCGCCGCTGCCTGCCCA
>NZ_JAAGPO010000502.1:0-1319 GCF_017104825.1 Burkholderia sp. Ac-20345
CTTCGGCGAGCGGCACGAACACGCGCTCGCGATCGGCGCCGGCGAGCGCGGCAATGCCCGCGTCGAGCGAAGGCGCGCGCCAGAACGCGGCGAGCGCGCGCGGCCCCTGCCGCTTCGCGCGGACCAGCAGCCAGGCCTTCATGAGGAGGAAGCACCAGCTGGCGACGGACATCGCCAGCAGCACATAGGCAACGGCATGCGTGATCGCATCGCCGCTTTCGAGGTAGTGGACAACGCCGGTGGGTATCGCCATCGGAGTTTCCCCGTGGTGTCAGCGCAGGTCGAGCACGTCCTGCATGTCGAACAGGCCGGCGCCGCGCGCCGACAGGAAGCGGACCGCGCGCAGCGCGCCCTGCGCGTACGACACGCGGCTCGACGACTTGTGCGTGATCTCGATGCGCTCGCCGATCCCCGCGAACAGCACGGTGTGATCGCCGACGATGTCGCCGCCGCGCACCGCGGCAAAGCCGATCGACGACGGATCGCGTTCGCCCGTCACGCCATGGCGGCCGTACACCGCGCACTCGTCGAGCGTGCGCCCGAGCGCGCCGGCGACGGCTTCGCCCATCATCAGCGCGGTGCCCGACGGCGCATCGACCTTGTGGCGATGATGCGCCTCGATGATCTCGATGTCGTAGCCGTGCGAGAAATGCTTCGCCGCGAATTCGAGCAGCTTCAGCGTGACGTTCACGCCGACGCTCATGTTCGCCGCGAACACGATGCCGATCTTGCCCGCCGCGGCCTGCAGTTCGGCCTTCTGCTCGGTGGTGAAGCCGGTCGTGCCGATCACGAGCTTCACGTCGTGGCGCAGCGCGGCCTCGATATGGGCCATCGTGCCTTCCGGGCGCGTGAAATCGATCAGGTAGTCGGCCTGCGCGAACACGGCGTCGAGGTCGGCGGTCAGCTTGACCCCGGTTTCCTTGCCGAGGAACGCGCCGGCGTCCTGGCCGAGGAACGGCGAATCGGCGCGGTCGAGCGCGCCGACGAGCTGCGCGTCGGAATCGTTGAGAACGGCTTCGATCAGCATCCGGCCCATACGGCCCGATGCGCCGGCAATCGCAATCTTCATGGCTTTCTACACGACAGGTCTAAAGGCGGGCGGCGCATGCCGCCCTGTTTCCGCACGCGGACTTACTGGGCCGGCGCGGTGATCGGCTGGTTCTGCAGCGTGTCCGAGCCTTTCGGGCCGACCGGCGGCGCAGCCTCGTTCGACGCATTCGGCGGCGGCGGACGATGGAACTGGAACTGCGGCTGGATCGCGGGCGCAGCGCCCGGCGGCTGGCCGCCCGGCACCGGTGCGCCGGCCGCTGCCTGCGCGG
>NZ_JAAGPO010000503.1:0-1435 GCF_017104825.1 Burkholderia sp. Ac-20345
CAGCCGGCGCGACGCCGCCCGCCTGGGCACGCGACATCGTGCGCGACGCCGAACGCCGGATGCCGGCCGCCGCCACCCGCGCACCCGACACGAACACGAGTGTGACGCATGCCGCGAAGGCGGCCGAGCGCACGCGCCTGTCCCCCGACGCGGCCGCCGCGGTGGCCGATGCGGTGAAGTCGCGCATCGAGCGGATCGTCAACGATACGGTGATGCAGGAGCTCGGCGAACTGCGCGGGATGATGGAAGAGCAGTTCGACAGCCTGATGTGGCATGACCGCCAGCGTCGCAGCGCCGTGCACGGCGCGCTGACGAAGCACCTGTTCGCGGCCGGTTTCTCCGCGCAGCTCGTGCGGATGCTGGTCGACAACATGCCCGCCGGCGACGGCGAGCAGACCTTCGAGCAGGCCGCCGAATGGGCGCAGTCGGTGCTCGCGTCGAACCTGCCGGTGCTGGAAAGCGAAGACGCGCTGATGGAGCGCGGCGGCGTGTTCGCGCTGATGGGGCCGACGGGCGTCGGCAAGACGACCACCACCGCGAAGCTGGCCGCGCGCTGCGTGATGCGCTTCGGCGCGAGCAAGGTCGCGCTGCTGACCACCGACAGCTACCGGATCGGCGGCCACGAGCAGCTGCGCATCTTCGGCAAGATCCTCGGCGTGCCCGTGCACGCGGTGAAGGATGCGGGCGACCTCGCGCTTGCGCTGTCCGAGCTGCGCAACAAGCACATCGTGCTGATCGACACGATCGGCATGAGCCAGCGCGACCGCGCGGTATCCGACCAGATCGCGATGCTGCACGGTGCGAACGCGCCGGTGCAGCGCCTGCTGCTGCTCAACGCGACGAGCCACGGCGACACGCTCAACGAAGTCGTGCAGGCGTACCGCAGCGCCGGTGAGCATCCGGACCTGGCCGGCTGCATCCTCACGAAGCTCGACGAGGCGACCCACCTCGGCGGCGTGCTCGACACGGTGATCCGCTACAAGCTGCCGATCCATTACGTGTCGACCGGCCAGAAGGTGCCGGAGAACCTGTACGTCGCGTCGACCAAATTCCTGCTGAAGAGCGCGTTCTGTGTACCGCGCGACGGCTCGCCCTTCGTGCCGCAAGACGAGGACATGCCGACGCTGCTCTCCGCACTGACCGCACGTTCCACCGCCGAGCTGCACGAGGTGCGATTTGGATAAACGGATCATCGACCAGGCCGAAGGGCTGAGGCGCCTGCTGGCCGGGCGCGCGTCGCGCATCGTCGCGGTGACGGGCGGGCCGGCGGGTGTCGGCTGCACGTCCACCGTCGTGAACCTGGCGGCGGCGCTCGCGTCGCTCGGCAAGGATGGATCGGAAGAGCGGCGGTGAGGGGAAGGTTGTGATTTATCGTGTCTATATCGGGTGTGCGCAGTGTACGTCATAAAAAAATAGATGATGATTGCTTCTATAA
>NZ_JAAGPO010000504.1:0-1074 GCF_017104825.1 Burkholderia sp. Ac-20345
CCGAGGACGCGGCGCCCGCGATCGTCATCACGCGCGGCGCGCACCACGCATGCGCGGGCGCATGCCCGGTGCTCGATCTCGATGCGGCGCGCGTGCCGACGACGCAACCCGCGCCGGCCGGCGACGAACCGGTGCCGGACGCGCTGCCCGCGTATCTGCTGTACACGTCGGGGTCGACCGGCCGCCCGAACGGCGTGCTGACCGGACGCGGCGCGCTCGGCCAGTTCGTCGCGAGCACGCGCGACCTGTATCGCATCGGGCCGGGCGATCGCGTACTGCAGTTCGCGCCGCTGCATTTCGACGCGAGCTTCGAGGAGATCTTCGCGACGCTGTGCCATGGCGCGACGCTCGTGCTGCGGGACGATGCGATGCTCGATTCGGTCGATACGTTTACCGCCGAGGTCGAGCGGCGCGGCATTACCGTGCTCGATCTGCCGACTGCCTACTGGCACGTGCTTGCGCATGCGCTCGACGCGCGCCATGCACGACGGCTCGACCGCGTGCGCCTGACGATCATCGGCGGCGAGGCCGCGTTGCCGGAGCGGATCCGGCGCTGGCGCGCACACCTGCCGGACGCGGTGCTGCTCAATACCTACGGACCGACCGAGGCGACGATCATTGCGACCGCAGCGCGCATCGGCGGCCCGCAGGCGGTCTGGCAGGAAGGCGAGCCGGTGCCGATCGGCACGCCGCGTGCGGGCGTCGATGCGTGCATCGTCGACGAGCGCGCGTACCCGGTCGCCGCGGGGCGTACCGGAGAACTGGTGCTGTGCGGCGACGGGCTGGCGCTCGCGTACGCCGGCAATCCGGCGCTGACGGCGGAACGCTTCGTCACGTTGCCGCGCGGCGGGCAGCGTGCGTACCGCACCGGCGATCTCGCGACGTTGCGCGACGGCCGGCTGTATTTCGACGGCCGGATCGATCACGAAGTGAAGATCAGCGGCGTGCGCATCGATCCGCGCGGGATCGAGGACGCACTGTTGTGCGAACCGGACGTGCGCGAGGCGGCGGTCGTCGCCTCCCGCAGCGGCGCAGGCACGGTGACGCTCGCGGCGTTCGTCGCCGGGCCGGCCG
>NZ_JAAGPO010000505.1:0-1251 GCF_017104825.1 Burkholderia sp. Ac-20345
CCTCACACCCTTTCCCTCGCCCACGCTCTTCCGATCGCCGCGCGCGCCTCGGTCGCGACGGCCGACGGCACCGCATTGCCGCGTGCAGCCACGTCGGCGTCGTGCGCGGCGACCACGGCGCGCGCGAGCGGATGGTCGCTCTGACGCTGCACCGCTGCCGCAAGCGCGAGCGCTTCGTCATGCACCACACCGACCGCTTCGAACGCCGTCACGGACGGCTTGCCTTCGGTCAGCGTGCCGGTCTTGTCGAACGCGATCACGGTCGTGCGCTGCGCGAGTTCGAGCGCCTGCGCATCCTTGATCAGCACACCGTGACGGGCCGCGACGCCCGTGCCGGCCATGATCGCGGCGGGCGTCGCGAGGCCGAGCGCGCACGGGCACGCGATGACGAGCACCGCGACCGCATTGAGGATGGCAGTTTCCGTCCCGGCGCCGGCGATCAGCCAGCCGACCAGCGTCAGCAACGCGATGCCGAGGATCGCCGGCACGAACACCTCGCTTACGCGATCGACGAGCCGCTGGATCGGCGCCTTCTCGGCCTGTGCGGATTCGACGAGGCGGATGATGCGCGCGAGCGTCGTCTCCGCGCCGATCGCGGTGGTTTCGACGACGAGCGCGCCTTCGCCGTTGATCGAGCCGGCCGTGACGGGGTCGCCGTCGTCCTTCGGCACCGGCAGGCTTTCGCCGGTGATCAGCGATTCGTCGATGTGCGAGCGGCCCGACACGATCCGGCCGTCGACCGGCACGCGTTCGCCGGGGCGGATGCTGACGCGCGTGCCGACGCGCACCTGCGCCAGCGGCACGTCACGCTCGACGCCGTGCTCGACGACGCGCGCCCGGTCGGGCCGCAGCGCGTTCAGCGCGCGGATCGCGTCGGTGGTCTGGCGCTTCGCGCGCGATTCGAGCCATTTGCCGAAGCGCACCAGCGTGACGATGACGGCCGACGCCTCGAAATACAGGTGGCCGGGATGCGCGGGGTCGCGCAGCAGCATCCACAGGCTCAGCCCGTACGCGGCCGACGTGCCGAGCGCGACGAGCAGGTCCATGTTGCCGGTGCGCGCCTTCACCGCATGCCAGGCTGCGCGATAGAAGCGTGCGCCGAAGCCGAACTGGACGATCGACGCGAGCACGAGCTGGAGCCAGCCGGGCAGCATCAGGTCGATGCCGAACGGCGCGACGAGCATCGGCGCGACGAGCGGTGCGCTCAGCACGGCGGCCCCGATGACGAGATTGCGTTCGCGAATCGCTTCG
>NZ_JAAGPO010000506.1:0-1254 GCF_017104825.1 Burkholderia sp. Ac-20345
TCGGCCGGCACTGCGCCGCGCGGCGCGAGCGCCGACGTGCGGCGCAGCGCGATCTCGGCGTCCTTCAGTTCGGCCTGCTCGACGCCGAGGTTCGCGCGGGCGACCTTCACCTGCGCGAGCGCCTGCGCCAGCGAGGCCTCGACGTCACGGCTTTCGAGGCGCGCGATGATCTCGTCCTTCTTCACGCGCGTGCCTTCTAGCACGCCGAGCCATTCGACGCGCCCCTGGCCCTTCGACGCGACCGCGGCCTTGCGCTGCGGCACGACGTAGCCGGTCGCATTGAGCTGCGTGTCGTTCTGATACGGATAGGCGGACGTGACGGCGGTGGTTTCGACGGCCGGCCGGCCGGTGAGCGCGAGGCCGGCGGCGATCGCGCCGATGACGACCGCGGCCGCGACTGCATAGCGCAGCCACCGGCGCCGGCGGGGCGCCGGTGCGAGCGGACGCCGGTCGATCTTCAGTTTGTCCAGATTGTGATCGGGCAATTTGAGCGCCTCGAGACGGCGGCGGCCTGGCGACCTGCCGCGATCCGGTTTCCGGGGAAAGGGACGGATGGACGCCAGTATAAGCGTCGCCCCGACGGCGCGCGAGCGCGTTGGCGGCGCCGCCGCGGCGGTGGCAGGCAAGGGCATGCGCGTGCTCCCCCGGGGAAACCCGAGGGATGCAAGCAACGTGTCAACTTGCCGCGAACGCGGTGCGTTATGGAACCAGTGCGTCAGGTTTTGTCGCGGCGGAACGGCGAAAGCCGGCCTCGCTGCCTGGGGCTCCGATGCGAATGCCTCGCATCTTTACTTACCGGTACGTTTGATTTTTTCTCCGCTAAAGGAAGAACAATGAAGAAGACGCTCGCTTCGATCATCGCCGCAGCATTCGCGCTCGCATCGGTTTCGGCATTCGCACAGGCGTCCGCGCCGGCAGCCGACACGTCGGCAGCCGCTCCGGCACCGGCCAAGAAGGATCACAGCAAGCCGAAGCACCAGCTGAAGCAACACGGTTCGGCCAAGGGCAAGGCGAAGGCCGCCGCCGCATCGGCAGCCGGCACGAACGACGCAGGCGCGCAGAACTAAGACACGCGTCGCCCGGGGCCGGCACCGCCGGCCGCCAGTCGCGAGACCCCGCATGTTCACGCATGCGGGGTTTTGTTTTTTCAGGCGTCGTGTTCGCCGGCCGGCGGTGGCAGCGGCGGCGCGCGCATCGCGTCGACCACCGTGCGCATGCGCCGCCAGTGCGAGCCTTCCCAGAACACGCGCCGGC
>NZ_JAAGPO010000507.1:0-1267 GCF_017104825.1 Burkholderia sp. Ac-20345
TCCCGCGCGGGCGCGGCAGCCGGCGGCCGTGGCGCGGCCGCACAGTCGGTGCTCGCCCGGCGCCGGTTCCCCTGATTTTGGCGCTATCATTCCGGGTTCACCGGGCCGGGGCCCTCAGCGAATTCTCACCGGGCGGCGCCTGCGCGCCGCCCGTCATCGAAGCAATCCATGGATGTCATCGTCATCGGCGGCGGAATCAGCGGCGTCGCCACCGCCTACCAGTTGCGCGCGGCCGGCCATCGCGTATGCGTGGTCGAACGCCACGCGACCGTCGCGCAGGGTGCGACCTACGGCGACGGCGGCGCACTGCTGCCGAGCCCGCTCGACGTCTGGTTCGGCCCGACCTTCATGCGCCAGCGCCAGCCGCGCGACAGCGGCATCGTCTACAAGCCGGGCTTCAACGGCGGCGTGCGCCGCTTCGTCAAGCAGCTCGGCACGCTGCGCGAGCCCGACGCGTTCGCCGCCCAGTACGCGCGGCTGCGCCCGCTGATCGACGCGTCGCGCGACACGCTCGCCGACATCGAGACGCGCCTCGAACTCGAATTCGAGCAGAAGCCCGGCATCCTGCACGTCGTGCGCGATCCGCGCGACTGGGACGCGATGCAGCCCGCGCTCGACCTGCTGCGCACGCTCGACCAGCCGTACCGCCTGCTTTCCGCCGACGAATGCGCGGCGCTCGAGCCGTCGGTGCCGGCCGAGCCGGGCTTCGCCGGCGGCGTGCTGCTCGAGACCGAACGCACCGGGAATTGCCCGCTGTTCGCGAAACTGGTCAAGCAGACGCTCGACGAGCATGGCGTGCAGTTCCGCTTCGGCGCGGAAGTCGCCGCGATCCGCGTCGACACCGGCCGCGCCGCGGTCGAGCTCGTCCCGCCCGGCGACCGGCGCGCGTCGAACGCACGCGAGGTCGACGTGATTTCCGCCGACGCGATCGTGGTCGCCGCCGGCGCCGGCAGCCTGCCGCTGCTCGACCGGCTCGGCTGGCGCCTGCCGCTGCACCCGGTGCGCGTCCACACCCTCACCGCGCCGGTCGCCTACGAAGAACACGCACCGCACCTGAACGTCATCGATTCGATCAAGCGGATCTCGATCACGCGCACCCACCAGCGGCTGCGCGTCGGCGGCGGCGCCGTGCTGCAGAGCCTGCCACTGCAGGAACTGCAGCATCCGCTTCAGGTACGTATAGACCGGCGTGAGATCCTGCCGCGCGAGCCACGCCGTGTAGCGCGGCACGTTCGCATACGAATCCATCGCGCACACGAACGAATGC
>NZ_JAAGPO010000508.1:0-1177 GCF_017104825.1 Burkholderia sp. Ac-20345
GCAGGCCTGCTCGGCATGCATGTCGCGCAGGATCCGGCACGCGCGCTCGGCGACTTTCGCGGGCGTTGCGTTGGGTGCGCGCACGAGCGCGGCCGCGATCGCGGCTTCGCGGGCGTCGAGGCCCGACGGCGCCTTGCCGAACAGCACCTGCGACAGCGCGGCGAGGCCGATCGTCTCGCCGCGGAACGGCACGAGGTTCAGGTACGCCTCGAGCACCTGGTCCTTGCGCCAGCCGCGTTCGAGCAGCAGCGCGTTGACCGCCTGCGACGCCTTCTGCGGCAGTGAGCGCTGGCCCGAGCGGCGCGGCGAATCGCTGAGCAGCCCGGCGAGCTGCATCGTGACGGTCGATGCGCCGCGCGTGCGCTCGTTCCACAGGTTGCCCCATGCGGCGCCGGCGATCCCGCGCCAGTCGACGCCGCTGTGTTCATAGAAGCGCTTGTCTTCCGATACGACGATCGCCTCGCGAAACGCGGGCGACACGTCGGCGAGCGACACCCAGTCGCCGCGCCGTTCGGTGAGGTCGACACGCGTGCGCTGCAGCGGCGTGCCGTCGCGTGCGAGCAGCACCCAGTCGGAGCTGCGCCAGTTGCGGCGCACTTCGTCGTAGCTCGGCAGTGCATGCGCGACGAGCGGTGCGGCCAGCACGATGGCGACGAATACGCGGCCGGCGAAACGCGCCGGCCGCGGCAATACCAGATCGATCATCGCTTACTCGTTACTTGCCCGCTTCGGCCGGCTTCACGGTCACCGGCGGGTTCGGCCACAGGCCGTACACGGACGGCGCGTACAGCGCCTCGACACGCGTGGGCGGCAGCCCGAACGTGCCGACGTTGTTCAGCCGCACCGTGTACTCGACCGAGAATTTGCCCTTCGGCAGGTAGTCGTAGTACGCGCGGTAGCCGTCAAAGTCGCGCTCGATGAACGCCGGCCACGCGCCGTCAGGCGTCTTCTCGCCCTGGGTCGCGGCTTCGGAGTCGCGGCCGAGGCCCGAACCAAGGATCGTCGAACCAGCCGGAACCGGATCGTTGACGACGACCCACGTCATGTCGCTCTGCGCATCGATGTCGAGATGCACGCGCACGACGTCGCCGCGCGTCAGCACGCCCTTGACGGCGGGCGATACGGGCGTGATGGTCTTCGTGAGCCGGTAGCCGGCCGCAAACGGCGAACGCAGCGG
>NZ_JAAGPO010000509.1:0-972 GCF_017104825.1 Burkholderia sp. Ac-20345
CGCCCGAGCCCCACACCGGCGCGCCGATCCAGCCGTCCGGGCCGCTGCGCACGATGCCGGCCCAGTCGCGACCGGGTGTGCGCGGCCACACCGCGTGCGGCATGCGGCCGAGTGCGGCCTTCACGTCGCTCGGGTTCACGCCGGCCGCGCGCACCTCGATCAGCATCTGGCCGTCGGCCGGGACGGGCGTGTCGATTTCCCTGACGCGCGCGTCGAGCGACTCGATGTCGGCGGCGGGGGCGTCGAAGCGGATGCTGCGCATGATGATCTCCGTGGCGGATGGCTGCCGCGCGGCCCGGCGGGGCGGTGCGTGCAGCGGGTGAAAAGGATGAATGCAGTCTAGTCGGCCCGGTTTGACGCGGAAACGTGCAAAGGCGGATGATTGTTTTGCGATAGACGCATAGCCCAATCCGAAGGCCCTGAATGGACGACTTCCTTTCCCCGCATCTGGCGCTGTTCGTCGACGTGGTCGACCAGCAGAGCTTCTCCGCAGCCGCGCGCCGGCTGGGTGTTGCCGCGTCGTCGGTCACGCGGCGCATCGACCGGCTCGAGACGCAGCTCGGCATCCGTCTCCTGCATCGCACCACGCATGCGCTGCGGCCGACCGAGGCCGGGCAGTTGCTGTACGGGCGCGCGACGCGGATGCTGGCCGAGCTGCGCGGCCTGCAGGAAGACCTGCACAGCCAGCACGACGAGCCGAGCGGGCTGCTGCGCGTCGACTGTCCGGCGCCGTTCGGCCGGCGTCACCTGATGGCCGCGCTGGCCGCGTTCATGCAGCGTCATCCGGCGCTGCAGGTCGACCTGGTGCTGACCGACAGCATGGTCGACCTGCAGGGCGCGCGGCTTGGCTCCGACGTCGATCTCGCGGTGCGCATCGGCCCGCTCGAGGACACGCGCTTCGTCGCGACCGTGCTGGCGCCGCAGCGGCGCGTGCTGTGCGCGAGCGCCGCGTATCTCGCGCGGCGCGGCGGG
>NZ_JAAGPO010000048.1:0-61387 GCF_017104825.1 Burkholderia sp. Ac-20345
TGCCGTCGGCCGGTAGCGCACCTCGGGCGCGAGCAGCCGCCCCCAGCGCCCGGCATCGCGCAGCGCCTGCGGCAGCGCCGGCAGCGCGACCTCGCCTCGCCCGCGCTGATAGTAGTCGGCGGCGAACGACACGAGCGCGAGCCAATCCGGCGACAACGGCGGCAGGTCGGTGCAGATCGCGTCGATCGCGCGCAGCCGGGACGGCGGCACGTCGGTGTGAGTCGTCACTTCGCAGACGAGCCCGACGGCCTGCCGCTTGCCGAACGGCACCTGCACGAGCGTGCCGGGCCCGGGCGCCGGTTGCGCGTCGCAGCGGTAATCGAACAGGGTGGCGAGCGGATGGTCGAGCGCGACGCGCAGGTAGGTGCCGCTCATCGCGGCGCTCCGGCGGCGACATGCGCCGAATGGACATGGGCGGCCAGCATCCGCGCCCGCATCGGGGCAGCGAACTTAAAGTAAAACTTCAGATTCGGCGCTAAGTTTTGGATTCGCATTAGGAATCGCCGTATACCCTGCCCAGCCTGTGGATAACTTTGTTGAGAACTCGCCGTTCACTGGCCGCAACGCACGCGGGGCCGCGCTTTGCGCTGATTTTCGCCGCCTGTTGCGGTGCCCCGCGGAGCCTTATTCCATAAGGCTGCTATTCAAATTACCGAACCATAGCGAGACAATTTGACCGATACAGGGCTCTACCGCGCTGCAACGTGGAAAATGTGTATAAGTCAAGTCTTGACAAGCACTGAATCGGCAACCGGTGCGGGGTTGCGCCCTGTTTAGTGCCAACAACGAAACGCTGTCACACCGCAGTGCAGCATGACAGCGCTTGCGTTCAGCCGGCAGCTCCGCTACGGATCGCGCGGCTGTGGCTATGCACTTCGTCGACGAGTTCGGCGACGTGATCGGGCGACGTGAATTGCGAAATACCGTGCCCGAGGTTGAATACATGGCCCGGATGGTTGCCATAGCTGTCGAGCACCGCACGCGCCTGCTCGCGCACCGCGGCCGGCGGCGCAAACAGGATCGTCGGGTCGAGGTTGCCCTGCAGCGCGACTTGCCCCGCGACGCGCTCGCGCGCCTTGCCGAGGTTGACCGTCCAGTCGAGCCCGACCGCGTCGACGCCGGTCGCCGCGATCTCCTCGAGCCACAGCCCGCCGCCCTTCGTGAACGTGATCACCGGCACGCGCTCGCCGTCGTGCTCGCGCTTGAGCTGCGAGACCACGCGGCGGATGTAGTCCAGCGAGAAGCGCTGGTACGCGCCGTCCGCCAGCGCGCCGCCCCACGTATCGAAGATCATCACGGCCTGGGCGCCCGCTTCGATCTGCGCGTTCAGGTACGCGGCCACCGCCTGCGCGTTCACGTCGAGGATCCGGTGCATCAGGTCGGGGCGCGAATACGCCATCGACTTCACCGTGCGGAAATCGTCCGACCCGCCGCCCTCGACCATGTAGCACGCGAGCGTCCACGGGCTGCCCGAAAAGCCGATCAGCGGCACGCGCTGGCGGCCCTGGCCGTCGGTGAGCGCGCGGCGGATCTCGCGCACGGCGCCCGTCACGTAGCCGAGCGTTTCCTCGATGTCCGGCACCGCGAGCTTCGCGACGTCGGCCTCGGTACGCACCGGATGCGCGAACTTCGGCCCTTCGCCGACCTGGAAGTCGAGGCCGAGCCCCATCGCGTCGGGAATCGTCAGGATGTCCGAGAACAGGATCGCGGCGTCGAGCGGAAAGCGCTCGAGCGGCTGCAGCGTCACTTCGGTCGCGTAGTCGGGATTCTTCGCGAGACCGAGGAAGCTGCCGGCGCGTGCGCGCGTCGCGTTGTATTCGGGCAGGTAGCGGCCGGCCTGGCGCATCAGCCAGATCGGCGTGTAGTCGGTCGGCTCGCGCAGAAGCGCACGCAGGAAGGTGTCGTTGAGCAGGGTATGGGCCACGGTAGGAGCGACGATGCGAAGGCAAAGCGGCATTTTACCGGACAGCCGCCGTCCGGCTGCGTATGCCGATGCGATGGCGGCCATATGACGCGCGCGATGGCTCCGTTATGATCGGACGCTCATATCGAACGAAACGAAGGAGGAGACCGATGAAGACATTCGCCACGCTCGCCGCCGCCGCGCTGCTTTGCTGCGCCGCCGCGCACGCGCAGACCGGCGCGGGCGCCGCTGCCGCCGCACCGGGCGTCGGCTCGCGGCTCGACGACGTGCTCGCGCGCGGCACGCTGCGCGTGTGCACGACGGGCGACTACAAGCCGTATTCGTACTACCGCACGGACGGCCGCTTCGAGGGCATCGACATCGACATGGCCGAATCGCTCGCGAAGTCGCTCGGCGTGAAGACCGACTACGTGAAGACGAGCTGGCCGAACCTGACCGGCGATTTCGTCGCGAAATGCGACATCGCGGTGGGCGGCGTGTCGACGACGCTCGAGCGCCAGAAGCGCGTGTTCTTCACGCAGCCGTACGTGGTCGACGGCAAGACGCCGATCGCGCGCTGCGCGGACGCCGACAAGTACCAGACCGTCGCGCAGATCGACCGGCCGGAAACGCGCGTGATCGTGAACCCGGGCGGTACCAACGAGCGTTTCGCGAAGCAGTATTTCACGCACGCGAACCTCACCGTCTATCCGGATAACGTAACGATCTTCAAGCAGATCCTCGCGGGCAAGGCGGACGTGATGGTGACGGATGCGTCCGAGACGCTGCTGCAGCAAAAGCTGAATCCGGGCCTGTGCTCGGTGCACCCGGACAAGCCGTTCCAGTTCGGCGAGAAGGCGTACATGGTGCCGCGCGGCGACGCCGCGTTCCAGCAGTACGTCGACCAGTGGCTGCATCTCGCGCTGTCGACCGGCGAATACCAGGCGATTTCGGACAAATGGCTGAAGTAAGTGGGCACGCGCGCGGCGGCCGATAGCGGGCACCGACCCCGTGGCCACCGCCGCAAAAGTCGCTGCGCGGCGGCGGCCGAAGCGCCGCCGTTACACTTAGGTGCAGCGTGCCAGCGCCGGCAAAATTGGCCGGAAGCCCCCGAATTGGCCGAACGGCCGACTTCCGCGCGTGCCAATCACGTTTCAAAATCTTTCTGACGAATGAATCGTCATGCGCGGTATCGATCGAAAGGCGCATTTTCTCGCGTGCAAATCGGCAATTCGTCGAGCCTGATACGCATTAAAAACGCATCGCGCGCATGCGCTGAAAACGCTGCGGAAAATATGAGTAAAAATGACCTTTCTCAGACCCTCAAAAACAGCAAAAAATCCCGGAAAGCCTTATCTGGCGGGCGTTACAACCTGAAACACTTTGTTACCGCGAGGGGTCATTAATTCGCCCACAATGGCCTCAACGGTTTCAACACGGATGCGGTCTCGTGTGCCAAGTGTGAGCGGACGCGAAGCGCTGCGAGCCAGTCGGTCACGTACCGAAGCCCTTCCGAGGGGCATCCCTGTTGGAGTCGTTTCCGGCCCCCCGCCGGACTCGGTTTCATCTTTGGTCTCCTCGCGCTAACCCCGTAGCGTGTGGTTTTTAGCGGGCTAATAAGCCCGCTTTTTTTCGTCCATCGAAAGCGCAACGGCCCGCAGGCCGCCGCGTTTTTCCCGCCTTCATGCCGCGCTACGCGGTCTTCTGCACGTCGAGCTTCAGCTCCTCGATCATCCGGTCGCGCATCACGAACTTCTGCACCTTGCCCGTCACCGTCATCGGCAACTCGTCGACGAAGCGGATGTAGCGCGGGATCTTGTAGTGCGCGATCTGCCCTTGGCAGAACGCTCGCACGTCGTCCTCGGTCATCTGCTCGTCCGCGCGCAGCACGATCCACGCGCACAGCTCCTCGCCGTACTTCGCATCGGGCACGCCGAATACCTGCGCGCTCTGGATCTTCGGATGCCGAAACAGGAATTCCTCGATCTCGCGCGGATAGACGTTCTCGCCACCGCGAATCACCATGTCCTTCAGCCGGCCGACGATGTTGCAGTAGCCGTCCGCATCGAGCGTCGCGAGGTCGCCCGTATGCATCCAGCCGTCCACCAGCACCTCGCGCGTCTTCGCGTCATCGTCCCAGTAGCCGAGCATCACCGAATAACCCTTCGTGCACAGCTCGCCCGTCGCGCCGACCGGCACGATGCCGCCGCTCGGATCGACGACCTTCACTTCCAGATGCGGCTGAATGCGCCCGACCGTCGTCGTGCGCTTCTCGAGCGGATCGTCGGTCGAGCTCTGGAACGACACGGGGCTCGTTTCCGTCATCCCGTACGCGATCGTGATCTCCGACAGGTGCATCTGCGACACGACGCGCTTCATCGTCTCGATCGGGCACGGCGAACCGGCCATGATCCCGGTGCGCAGCGTCGACAGGTCGAATTTCGCGAACTCGGGGTGATCGAGCTCGGCGATGAACATCGTCGGCACGCCATGCAGCGCGGTGCAGCGTTCGTCGGCCACCGCCGCGAGCGTCGCGACCGGGTCGAATGCCTCGCCGGGGAACACCATCGCCGCGCCCTTCGACACGCACGCGAGCACCGCGAGCACCATCCCGAAACAGTGATACAGCGGCACCGGGATGCACAGCGTGTCCTGCTCGGTGAAACGCATCGCCGCCGCGATCGAGCGCCCGTTGTTGACGACGTTGCGATGCGTGAGCGTCGCGCCCTTCGGGCTGCCGGTCGTACCGCTCGTGAACTGGATGTTGATCGGCTCGCTGGCCGCGAGCGTCGCACCGATCGCATCGAGCAACGCAGGATCGACGGCCTGGCGGCCGCGCGCCATCACGTCCGTGAAGCGGAACATGCCGGCCGGTGCGACATCGCCCATCGACACGACCGTGCGCAGGCTCGGCACGCGCGCCGCATGCAGCTCGCCCGGTGTCGCGGTCGCGAGCTCCGGCGCGATGGTCTGCAGCATCTCGACGTACGCGGACGTCTTGAAGCGCTCGGCGGCGATCACGGCCTTGCAGCCGACCTTGTTCAGCGCGTATTCGAGTTCCGACAGCCGGTAGGCCGGATTGATGTTGACGAGCACCGCGCCGATCCGCGCGGTCGCGAACTGCGTGAGCAGCCATTCGCTGCGGTTCGGCGACCAGATGCCGACGCGATCGCCCTTCACGATGCCGAGTGAGGCCAGGCCAGCCGCCAGCACGTCGACCTCGTTCGCGAACTCGCGCCAGGTCCAGCGCACCTGCTGCTCGCGGAACACGACGGCCGGACGATCGGGAAAGCGACCGGCCGTGTCGAGCAGGAACCGGCCGATCGTCGCTTCGGAGAGCGGCACGTCGGTTGTGCCACGCACGTACGACAAGCCGTTTTCGGGCGCGATCAGCGCGCCCACGCCAAGGTCTGCTGCCATGAATGTCTCCGTCATTTTTGTCTGATCGGCCTGCACGCGCCTTCGGCGCCCGCCTCCGCCACGCAATCGCGACGGACAGCCTCCACGCGGATGATGACGCGCGCGGCTGACGACACTCTGACATCAAATCACGGCGGACGGATGAAATAGCACGACCGGACGGAATGATCCGACCCGCAAAAATCAGACGAACATGGCGGACGAAAAAAAAGCAGCCCGAAGGCTGCTTTCTTTCGCGGGATACGCGGCGCGGCTCAGTGCCGGCTGCGAATCTTCGCCAGACGCTGGATCGCCTCGAGCTGCGCCATCGCGGTCGCGAGCTCGGATTGCGCCTTCGCGAGGTCGAGATCCGACTTCGCGTTCTGCAGCGTTTCCTCGGCACGCTTGCGTGCTTCCTCGGCTTTCGCCGCGTCGAGGTCCTTGCCGCGGATCGCGGTATCGGCGAGCACCGTCACGGCGCCCGGCTGCACTTCGAGAATGCCGCCCGCGACGAACACGAATTCGTCGTTGCCGCCCTCGACTTCGATGCGCACCGCACCCGGACGAATCCGCGTGATCAGCGGCGTGTGGCCCGGCAGAATGCCCAGCTCACCCGTTTCGCCCGGCAGCGCGACGAATTTCGCCTCGCCCGAGAAGATCTGCTCTTCCGCGCTGACGACGTCTACTTTGATGGTTGCCATATCGACTCCTGTCGACGAGTGCGAACGCCTCGCGGCGCCTGCCCTCGTCCCATGCACGGCGGATTGAGCGTGTTGCGGTCGGCGCGACCGGCCCGGTTATCGGTCAATGAAGACCGACACCCCGGCCAGCACGCGCCATGCGACTCACTCGAACCCTTACGAGATCTTCTTGGCCTTTTCGAAGGCTTCGTCGATCGTGCCGACCATGTAGAACGCCTGTTCCGGCAGGTGGTCGCACTCGCCGTCGACGATCATCTTGAAGCCGCGGATCGTTTCCTTCAGCGGCACGTACTTGCCCGGCGAGCCCGTGAACACTTCAGCAACGTGGAACGGCTGCGACAGGAAACGCTGGATCTTACGAGCGCGCGCGACCGACAGCTTGTCTTCCGGCGACAGTTCGTCCATACCCAGAATCGCGATGATGTCGCGCAGTTCCTTGTAGCGCTGCAGCGTCTGCTGAACGCGACGGGTGATCGAGTAGTGCTCTTCACCGATCACGTTCGGGTCGATCTGGCGCGACGTCGAGTCGAGCGGGTCGACCGCCGGGTAGATACCCAGCGAAGCGATGTCACGCGACAGAACGACGGTTGCGTCCAAGTGGCCGAAGGTCGTAGCCGGCGACGGGTCGGTCAAGTCATCCGCAGGGACGTACACGGCCTGGACCGACGTAATCGAGCCCTTCTTGGTCGACGTGATGCGCTCTTGCAGCTTGCCCATTTCTTCAGCCAGCGTCGGCTGATAGCCCACTGCCGACGGCATACGGCCGAGCAGTGCCGACACTTCGGTACCGGCCAGCGTGAAACGGTAGATGTTGTCGACGAAGAACAGCACGTCGAGGCCTTCGTCACGGAAGTGCTCGGCCATCGTCAGGCCGGTCAGCGCGACGCGCAGACGGTTGCCCGGCGGCTCGTTCATCTGGCCGTACACCAGCGCGACCTTGTCGAGAACGTTCGAGTCCTTCATTTCGTGGTAGAAGTCGTTCCCTTCACGGGTACGCTCGCCCACGCCCGCGAACACGGAGTAACCACCGTGTTCCTTCGCGATGTTGTTGATGAGCTCCATCATGTTGACGGTCTTGCCCACGCCAGCACCGCCGAACAGGCCAACCTTGCCGCCCTTTGCGAACGGGCAGATCAGGTCGATAACCTTGATACCCGTTTCGAGCAGTTCGGTCGACGGCGACAGTTCGTCGAACGCCGGAGCCTTCTGGTGGATCGAACGCGTCGTTTCGCTTTCGATCGGGCCAGCTTCGTCGATCGGACGGCCAAGCACGTCCATGATTCGGCCGAGGGTCGGCTTGCCGACCGGCACCGAGATCGGCTTCGCCGTGTTCTTCACGGTCAGGCCGCGGCGCAGGCCGTCGGATGCACCCAGACAGATGGTACGGACAACGCCGTCGCCCAGCTGCTGCTGGACTTCGAGCGTCAGTTCCGAGCCATCGAGAATGAGCGCGTCGTAGATCTTCGGCATGCTGTCGCGCGGGAATTCCACGTCGATAACGGCGCCGATGCACTGTACGATCTTGCCTTCTACCAAAGCAGCAGTACTCATCGCTTTTCCTTTAAATACCTGATTCTTTACTCGCGCAAAGGCGCAGTTGTCGTCCCGGGCGCGCGCTTAAACAGCGGCTGCGCCGCCGACGATCTCCGACAGTTCTTTCGTGATCGCGGCCTGACGGCTCTTGTTGTACACGAGCTGCAGTTCGCTGATCACCGTCTTCGCGTTGTCGGACGCGGCCTTCATCGCGACCATGCGCGCCGATTGCTCGGACGCCATGTTTTCCGCGACGGCCTGGTACACCAGCGCCTCGACGTAACGCACGAGCAGTTCGTCGACGACTGCCTGCGCGTCCGGCTCGTAGATGTAGTCCCACGACGTGGCCGGCGTACCGTCATCGGCTTCGAAGTGCTCCGACGACAGCGGCAGCAACTGCTCGATCACGGCTTCCTGCTTCATCGTGTTGACGAAGCGCGTGTAAGCGATATAAACCGCCGACAGCTTGCCTTCCGAGTACAGATCGAGCTGCGTCTTCACGGCGCCGATCAGCTTGTCCAGATGCGGGGTATCGCCGAGGTGCACGACCTGCGACAACACCTTCGCGCCGAAGCGGTTCAGGAACCCGAGGCCCTTGCTACCGATCGCGGTAGCTTCGACCTTCTGGCCCTTCTCTTCCAGCTCCTTGAACTTCTGCACCGTCGCACGCAGCACGTTGGTGTTCAGACCACCGCACAGACCCTTGTCCGTCGTGACGAGGATGATGCCGGCCGTCTTCGCGCCTTCGTTCGCCACCATGAACGGGTGGCGGTACTCCGGGTTCGCGCGGCTCATGTGCGCGGCGATGGCACGGACCTTGTCCGCATACGGACGAGCGGCGCGCATGCGTTCCTGCGCGCGACGCATCTTCGATGCGGCCACCATCTCCATCGCCTTCGTGATCTTGCGCGTGTTCTGCACGCTCTTGATCTTGCCGCGAATTTCCTTCATTCCAGCCATAGCTTGCTCCTTGACCGAAGCGGCGCGGGCGCATCAGCACCCGCGCGGCCTCAGTGTGTCACTCGCGGATCAATAGGCACCGGACTTCTTGAAGGATTCGATCGCCGAGCGCAGTGCGCCTTCGTCGTCCTTCGAGAGATCCTTGGTGTCTTCGATGCGCTTGATGAGGTCAGCGTTGCTGGTCTTCAGGCTTTCGCGCAGGCCCTTCTCGAACGACAGCACTTGCTTGACGTCGAGGTCGTCGAGGTAGCCGTTGTTGGCGGCGTACAGCGACACGGCCAGTTCCCACACCTGCAGCGGCTGGTACTGCGGCTGCTTCAGCAGTTCCGTCACGCGGCGGCCGCGCTCGAGCTGCTTGCGGGTCGCTTCGTCGAGGTCCGATGCGAACTGGGCGAATGCCGCCAGTTCACGGTACTGCGCGAGGTCGGTACGGATACCGCCCGACAGCTTCTTCACGACCTTCGTCTGAGCGGCGCCACCGACTCGCGACACCGACACGCCGGCGTTGATTGCCGGGCGGATGCCTGCGTTGAACAGGTCGGTTTCCAGGAAGATCTGACCGTCGGTAATCGAGATCACGTTCGTCGGAACGAACGCGGTCACGTCGCCAGCCTGCGTTTCGATGACCGGCAGTGCCGTCAGCGAGCCGCTCTTGCCCTTCACTTCGCCGTTCGTGAACTTCTCGACGTACTCTTCCGACACGCGGGCAGCACGCTCGAGCAGACGCGAGTGGAGATAGAACACGTCGCCCGGGTAAGCTTCACGGCCCGGCGGGCGGCGCAGCAGCAGCGAGATCTGACGGTATGCCCAGGCTTGCTTGGTCAAGTCGTCATAGATGATCAGCGCGTCTTGGCCGCGGTCGCGGAAGTATTCGCCCATCGTGCAGCCGGCGTACGGTGCGAGGTACTGCATCGCTGCCGAATCCGAAGCCGAAGCGGCGACGACGATCGTGTATTCCATCGCGCCCGTTTCTTCGAGCTTGCGAACCACGTTCATGATCGACGAAGCCTTCTGGCCGATCGCGACGTAAATACAGATCAGGTCCTTGCCCTTCTGGTTGATGATCGCGTCGAGCGCCACTGCGGTCTTGCCGCACTGACGGTCGCCGATGATCAGCTCACGCTGGCCACGGCCGATCGGCACCATTGCGTCGATCGACTTGATGCCCGTCTGCACCGGCTGCGACACCGACTTACGCCAGATCACGCCCGGGGCGATCTTTTCGATCGCGTCGGTCAGCTTCGCGTTGACCGGGCCCTTGCCGTCGATCGGGTTGCCGAGCGCATCGACCACACGGCCGACGAGTTCCGGGCCAACCGGGACTTCCAGAATGCGGCCCGTCGTCTTGACGATGTCGCCTTCCGAGATGTGTTCGTATTCGCCGAGAATCACCGCGCCGACCGAGTCGCGCTCGAGGTTCAGCGCGAGACCGAACGTGTTGCCCGGAAACTCGAGCATTTCGCCCTGCATCACGTCCGACAGGCCGTGGATACGCACGATACCGTCGGTCACGGAGATCACGGTGCCCTGGTTGCGAACGTCTGCGCTCGCTTCAAGGCCCTGGATCCGGCTCTTGATCAGCTCGCTGATCTCAGAGGGATTGAGTTGCATTATTCGCTCCTGATAGTCAATTCTGTTGCGTGCCGGCGTGGCGCTCAGGCGGTCAACGCAGCCTGCATCGATGCGAGGCGCGCGCGAACCGAGGTGTCGAGCACTTCGTCGCCGACCGTCACGCGCACGCCGCCGATCAGCGACGAATCGACTGCGACCGTCGGTTTCAGCTTGCGCTTGAACTTGCGTTCGAGGCCCGAGAGGAGACTCTCGAGATCCGCGCCGTTCAGCGGGAACGCGCTCACGATCTCGGCGTCGGCTGCACCTTCACGTTCGTTCTTGAGCGCCTCGAACTGCTCGGCGATTTCCGGCAGCAGCGCGATGCGATGATTGTCGACCAGCATCTGCACGAAGTTCTTTGCTTCGGCGCCGGCTCCGAGCGGCGACTTCACCGCAGCAAGCAGCAACTCGGCTACCTGCGTGCGCGTCACCTTCGGGCTCGACGCGACCGACAGGACTTCCGGCAGACGCGCAACCTGGGCCAGCTCTTGCACGAGCGTGGACCAGGCGGCGATGTCACCGCCCTCGGCCACGCGGAACAGCGCTTCTGCGTAAGGGCGGGCGATGGTTGCAAGTTCGGCCATGATCAGAGCTCGGCTTTCAGTTGATTCAGCAGTTGGGCGTGGGCCGTTTGATCGACTTCGCGCTTCAGGATCTGCTCGGCGCCCTTCACGGCCAGCGTAGCGACTTCGCCACGCAGCGCTTCGCGCGCCTTCACGATTTGCTGTTCTGCTTCCGCCTTCGCCTGGGCGATGATGCGGGCGGCTTCAGCCTGGGCGTTGGACTTGATTTCCTCGGCGACCGCCTGGGCACGCTTTTCAGCGTCGGCGATGCGCTGCTGGCCGTCATTGCGGGCCTGCGCGAGTTCCTGGTCCACGCGCTTGTGCGCTGCGTCGAGTTCTGCCTTGCCCTTCTCGGCGGCGGCGAGGCCGTCGGCGATCTTCTTCGAACGTTCGTCGAGGGCGTTGATCAACGGCGGCCACACGAATTTCATCGTGAACCACGCGAGGACCAGGAACACGACCATTTGCGCAAACAGAGTTGCGTTGAGATTCACGGTGTTTCCTTATCTGCTATTCCGGAAAAATGAAACGGTAAGGCGCTCATCGAGTTGCATTCGATCAGCGCCCCAAGTCTCCGTTCCGCCCTGCGCCGGCTTGCGCCGGGCGCATGTTTCCGAGAAACCTTAGCCTGCGAGCTTCGACAGGAGCGGGTTCGCGAACGCGAACAGCATTGCAACACCCACGCCGATCAGGAATGCCGCGTCGATCAGACCAGCCAGCAGGAACATCTTCGTTTGCAGCGGGTTGATGAGTTCCGGCTGACGTGCGCAGGCTTCGATGTACTTACCACCCATCAGCGCGATACCGATACAGGCGCCGATTGCACCCAGGCCGATGATGATGCCGATACCGATGGCGGTCAGACCCTGGATGTTGGCGATGTAAGCTTGCATGATCACTCCTTTGTGAAAAGACTTGGAACTGAGATTTAAAAAACTAAAACGGAAACTCTTTCTTGCACGCCGCGCTTAGTGCTTGTCGTGCGCCTGGCCGAGATACACCAGCGTCAGCATCATGAAAATGAATGCCTGCAACAGAACAATCAGGATGTGGAAGATTGCCCAGACGCTGCCCGCGATCACGTGGCCAACGAAGCCGAGGAACGTTGCGTCGCCACCGAAGCTCCACATGCTGCCGAGCAGGGCGATCAACAGGAACAACAGCTCACCCGCGTACATGTTGCCGAACAACCGCATACCGAGAGAGACGGTCTTCGCGAGATATTCGACGATGTTGAGCGCGAGGTTCGGGATCCACAGCAGCGGGTGGGCGCCAAACGGTGCCGACAGCAGCTCATGCACAAAGCCGCCTGCGCCCTTGATCTTGATGCTGTAGTAGATCATCAGGACGAACACGCCGAGCGCGATGCCGAGCGTACCGTTCAGGTCGGCCGTCGGGACGATGCGATGGTGGGAAATCACGTCCGACAGACCGAGCAGGCCGATCACGCGGCCCGGCAGGTCGACCGGGAGGAAGTCGAGGGCGTTCATCAGCGCGACCCACACGAACACCGTGAGCGCGAGCGGAGCGATGAAGGTACGATTGCCGTGAACGATGGCCTTCGATTGGTCTTCGACCATCTCGACGAGCATCTCGATCGCGCACTGGAAACGGCCCGGCACGCCCGACGTCGCCTTGCGGGCGGCCAGACGCAGCACGAGGATCGTCACGATGCCGCAAACGATCGACCAGAACAGCGTGTCGAGATTCCAGACGTGAATGTCGAAAATCGACGTCTGATGCGAGGTGGAGAAATTCTGCAAGTGGTGCGCAATGTACTCGGACGGATCCGGACCGCGCGTGCCTTCGCTAGCTGCCATATCGTTAATGCCACCCAAATTGTCGAAAATCGTTTTGCCAGTTCCGCAACACGCTATTGCGGGAACGGGCCGGTGCGGTTCGTTGTCGAAACCGCACGCTGCTTGTTCCTTACCGCCAGGCCAGCGCGATCCAGTACGTCTTCAGCACGACGAGGTACGTGACGAGGAACGGCACCCAGTGCACGCCGGCCCAGCCGAACGCCACTGCTGCGAACATCCCGATCGTCAGGCCGAGCTTCAGGGCTTCGCCCATCACCCAGCTCATCACGGTGGCCGAGCCACCTGCCTTCAGTCGTGCCACGAACAACGCACTGGGCACCCAGCCAATCGCTCCGCCCAGAAACGCGGATTGCGCAGCGGCGCCCGGCGACTTCGAAAACAGCCACCACGCCAGCGTTGCAACCAGGGACAGAACCACTTGCGCGAATACCACCTTATAGGGGGTTACGCGCGAGGGCTTGCTCACGTTCGGGCCGAACAGCTTTTCGGCTTCTGCCCGTGTGAGCGGAACGATGTTGTTATCTTGCCGCTCGGCATCCCAGTCATCATCGAATTCGCGCCGCTCGCCGGCCGCTGAAGCGGTGCGTTGCGTGCGCTGATCATCGTGCCTGTCGTCCGGCGCCTGACCCGCCATCGCAATCTTCCGCAAAATCCTTGAACCCGGCCCCAAGCTTTCTGAAAGCTTTCAGGGGTGCCTAGCTAACAAATCCGGGCGATTGTAAGCGATAGTTGCAAGTGATTCAAGGCTTTAGACGCGACAAAAACCTGCGTAAAACGACGCCTCATCATGTGAAAAAACTCGCGATTCGACGACGTACGATGACAGTTGTAAGGTCGCTTTTTTGCACCGGTATTTCTTGCTCGAAAAAATCCGGCGAGGATGAAATGAGGAGGAATCGATGCCCGGTGCGGGCGCCGGCGGAGCGGCACGATCGCCACCCAGGATCCTCGCTGTGACGCGGCCCAGGGCCCGCGCTCCGCGCGAAGCTCCGGGCAAGCAAAACACTGTGGCCACGCGCTCCCGCCGGATGCGCGAAATCCAGACCGACGCTGACGCAGCGAATCATCCAATCAGTTGTCATGCCACCACAGTCGATCGACTGTGGATTGCCATACTTATCAACAGCCCGCAACGAACGCGAATGCTGTGCGCCCTCCCCGCCACCCGAATGGCACGCCTGTGCCACACGCACCTGCATCACTCAACCGTGAACGAGCAGCCACGCACCGAGTGCCGCGCTTGCGAGCGCGAACGGAATCGAAACCAGGTGGAACGGCAGCCACATGCGCGGCTCCTTCGCGAGACGCACCGCGATCAGGTTCGCAAGCGAGCCGATCGCGAAACCGAATCCGCCGACCGATACGCCAAACGCGAGCGCGCGCCAGTCATGTGTAAACTCCGACAGCAGGATCGCGGCCGGTACGTTGCTGATGCCCTGCGACAGCACGGCACCGGCCGCAAAGATGCGCAGTGGTGAACCGAGATTCGCACGCGCAATCGCGTCATGGATGACGGGCAGCGCAGCCGCGCTGCGCAGCACGACGAACATCAGCACGAAGATCAGCAGCAGCAACCAGTCGATCTTCAGGACTGCGTCACGTTTGACGACGAGCAGCATGATCGCGACGGCAACCAGGCCCGGCAGCGGATGGTGCGCATCGGCAAGCAGCACGAATGCCGCGAACAGCACCGCCGCGATCAGCGCATGCATGCGTTGCACGGGAATGGCGACGACGTCGCCGGACAGGTCGAGCGGTTTCGCGCGAAACGCGCACGCGGTCAGCACGAACAGCAGCGCCATCAGCGCGATCGCGAGCGGCCCGAGCGTGACCACGAAGTGGCCGAACGACACGCCGCTCAATTGCCACAGGAAAAGATTCTGGGGATTGCCGAGCGGTGTCGCGACCGACCCCGCATTGACGGCCAGCGCGACGACGATCACGAGCCGCCGGAACGGCAGTGGTGTCAGCGCACGCAGCGACACCATCAACGGCACGACGACGAACAGCGCGACGTCGTTGGTGAGCCACATCGACAGCACCGCGGCGAACCCGACGAGCAGCATCGCGAGCCCGCGTTCGGAGTGCACGTGATGCACGATGCGGTGTGCGAGCCACATCAGGCAGCCGGACAACTCGAGCGCCTTGGTCAGCATCAACAGGCCCGCGAGCGTCGCGACCGTCTGCCAGTCAACGCGATCGGCCAACACGGAAAATGGTTGCGGACGCACCCATTGCAGCACAATCAGGCCCAGCGCGAGTACCGATAGCACGGGCTCCTTCGCAAGCCACCCCAACCACCGGCGCGGCGCCGGTGTGCCCGTCTCCTCCATGCGCCGCCGCCCTTTACTCTTCGGTTGCGACGTTGCCGCGCAGTCGCACGAGAATGCCCTCGAGCGCATCGAGGTTGCCGAAGTCGATCGTCACCTGCCCGCGCCCGCGGCGGCCGAGCTTGATCTTCACCGTCGACGCGAGCAGGTCAGACAACTCCTCCTCGAGACGGCGCGTATCGCGGCCGCCGTCGTCCTTCGCGCGCGCCTTCACGGCCGGCACTTCCTTCGTCGTGTGCGTGACAAGCTTCTCGGTCTCGCGCACCGACATGCGCTTGTTGACGACCTGATGGGCGAGCGTGATCTGCGTAGCCGCATCGACGGCGAGCAGCGCGCGCGCATGCCCCATGTCGAGATCACCGGCCAGCAGCATCGTCTGCACCGGCGAAGCTAGGTTCAGCAGGCGCAGCAGGTTAGACACCGCGCTGCGCGAACGGCCGACCGATTCGGCCGCCTGTTCGTGCGTGAAACCGAACTCGTCGAGCAGGCGCTGGATACCGTGCGCCTCTTCAAGCGGATTCAGATCCTCGCGCTGGATGTTCTCGATCAGCGCCATCGCCGCGGCGGCCTGATCCGACACGTCCTTCACGAGCACCGGCACTTCATTGAGGCCCGCCAGGCGCGCCGCGCGGAAACGGCGCTCGCCTGCGATGATCTCATATTTGTCTGATGAAATGGGCCGCACCAGAATCGGCTGCATCACGCCCTGTGCGCGAATGCTCGCTGCGAGCTCCTGCAGGCTGCCTTCGTCCATCCGCGTCCGCGGCTGGTACTTGCCGGCCTGCAGCTTGCCGAGCGCGAGCGTGTTCGGCGCCCCTTCGATCTTCACCGCTTCGGTGATATCGGCACTGCCGCCGAGCAGCGCTTCGAGGCCACGTCCCAAGCCCTTCTTCTTTGGTACCGCGTTCATGTCTTTCTTCCTCGCTTCGCTCATGTCCGGATCACGACACCTCGAACGCGCGAACGCGGTCGATCATCTCGGCACCGAACTGGAGATACGCTTGCGCACCGCGCGAGCTGCGGTCGAACACGACGCCCGGCAGCCCGTAACTCGGCGCTTCCGCCAGGCGCACGTTACGCGGAATCACCGCGTCGAACACCTTGTCGCCGAAGTGCGCTTTCAGTTGATCGGAAACTTGCTGCTGCAGCGTGATGCGCGGATCGAACATCACGCGCAGCAAGCCGATGATCTTCAGGTCGCGATTCATGTTCGCGTGAACCTGCTTGATCGTGTTGACGAGGTCCGACAACCCCTCCAGTGCGAAGTACTCGCACTGCATCGGGATCACGACGCCATGCGCCGCGCACAGCCCGTTCAGCGTCAGCAGCGACAGCGTCGGCGGGCAATCGATCAGCACGAAATCGTAATCGTCGGCCACGCTCTCGAGCGCGGCCTTCAGCCGGCGCTCGCGGTTGTCGATGCTGATCAGTTCGATCTCCGCACCGGACAGCTCGCGGTTCGCAGGCAGCACGTCGTAGGTGACGCCTTCCGGGCGGATGCGCGCATCGGTCACCGACACGCCGTCGACCAGCACCTCGTACACGGTCGCTTCGCAAGCAGCCTTGTCGATCCCGCTGCCCATCGTCGCGTTACCCTGCGGGTCGAGATCGATCAGCAGGACTCGTTGCTCCTGCGCTGCAAGGCTTGCGGCGAGATTGACCGATGTCGTCGTCTTGCCGACGCCCCCCTTCTGGTTCGCAACGCAGAAGATCTTTGCCATCGTTGGTGTGTTCCCTTTACCTTCAAACAAACGGCGCGCTACTGCGCGCCCGCCCTTCAATTCGCCTCGTCGACGGCCACTTCGATCAGATGCCGTTCGGCATCGAGCATCGGCACCGCCAACCGTATCGTCTGCTTGACGCGGCTGCCTTCCGGCAACCGCGCAATCTCGTCATCCGGATGGACGCCCTTCATTGCCCAGATCGATCCGCCCGGCGCGACCAGATGTCGAGCAAGTTTAACGAAGTCGGACAGATCCGCGAAAGCGCGAGAGACGATCATGTCGAATTTTTCCGGCACTTCGACACCCGGCTGCAGCGATTCGACCCGCCCGGTGACCACCGACAGGTTCGCGAGCTTCAGCTCCGCGCGCATCTGAGTCTGGAAGGCAGACTTCTTCTGCACGATATCGTTCAACGTGATCTGCCAGTCCGGCTCGACGATCGCCAGCACGATACCCGGCAATCCGCCGCCCGATCCGACGTCGAGCACGCGGGCCGATGCACGGCCACGCAGATGCGAAACGATGGAAAGCGAGTCGAGGATGTGCTGGATCAGCATCTGCTTCGGGTCGCGGATCGCGGTCAGGTTGTAGACCGCGTTCCACTTGCCGAGCAGCGCGACGTAGTCGAGCAGCTGGTTGCGTTGTGCATCCGTCAGCGCGAGGTCGAGCGCCGTCGTGCCTTCGACGAGCATCCCTTCCAGTACATCCCGATTAACCGCCGGCGCGCGACGCGCCGTCATTGTTGCGTCGGGACGGCGCCGTCCCCCTGCTCCGTTGCCGCTTCGGCAGTGCCATTACGGCGGCCCAGGCCGCGGCGCTTCAGGTGCACCATCAGCAGCGAGATCGCCGCCGGCGTGACACCCGAGATGCGCGACGCCTGCCCGATCGTCTCCGGCCGGAACTCGTTGAGCTTCTGGCTCACCTCGAACGACAGGCCACGGACTTCGCGGTAATCGATGCCGTCCGGCAAGCGCGTGTTCTCGTTCGCATCGTTGCGTTCGATCTCCGATGCCTGGCGCTCGATATAGCCCTGATACTTGATGCCGATCTCGACCTGCTCCTTGATCTGCTCGAGCAACACCGGATCGTCAGCCAACGGCTCTGCGGGGCCGCATTCACCGCCCTTCAGTCCGCACACGCCGTCGTAGCTGATACCCGGACGGCGCAGCAGCTCGGCGAGGCTGTATTCATGGTCGATCGCCTTGCCCAGCAGCGCGGTCGCCTCTTCCGCCGGCAACGTCTTCGGCGTCACCCACGTCGACTTCAGGCGTTCGGTTTCACGTGAAACAGCGTCGCGTTTCCGGCTGAATGCATCCCAGCGCGCATCGTCGACGAGACCCAGTTCGCGGCCGATCTCGGTCAGACGCATGTCGGCATTGTCTTCACGCAGGCTGAGGCGATACTCGGCGCGGCTCGTGAACATACGGTACGGCTCGGCCACACCGCGCGTCACGAGATCGTCGACCAGCACGCCAAGGTAGGCCTGGTCACGGCGCGGGCACCATGCGTCCTTCTCCTGCACGTAGCGGCCCGCATTGAGGCCGGCCAGCAGACCCTGCGCGGCCGCCTCTTCATAGCCGGTCGTCCCGTTGATCTGGCCCGCAAAGAACAACCCGTTGATCGCCTTCGTCTCGAGCGACGCCTTCAGCGCGCGCGGATCGAAGTAGTCGTACTCGATCGCGTAGCCGGGGCGCAGGATATGCGCGTTCTCGAGGCCGAGCATCGAGTGCACGAGTTCAAGCTGGACGTCGAACGGCAGGCTCGTCGAGATCCCGTTCGGGTAGAACTCGTTGGTCGTCAGCCCTTCCGGCTCCAGGAAGATCTGGTGCGATTCCTTCGATGCGAACCGGTGGATCTTGTCCTCGATCGACGGACAATAGCGCGGCCCGACGCCTTCGATCACGCCTGTATACATAGGCGAACGATCGAGACCGCCGCGAATGATGTCGTGCGTACGCTCGTTCGTGTGCGTGACCCAGCACGGCAGCTGCTGCGGATGCTGCTCCGCGCGGCCCAGGAACGAGAAAACGGGGATCGGATCGAGATCGCCCGGCTGTTCGGTCAGCTTCGAGAAATCGATCGAACGGCCATCGATACGCGGCGGCGTACCGGTCTTCAGGCGGCCCTGCGGCAGCTTCAGCTCCTTCAGGCGCGACGACAGCGACACGGCCGCCGGATCGCCTGCGCGGCCGCCCGTGTAGTTGTTCAGGCCGACGTGGATCTTGCCGTCGAGGAACGTACCGGCGGTCAGCACGACCGCACGGGCACGGAAGCGGATGCCGATCTGCGTGACCGCACCCACCACACGGTCGCCTTCGACCATCAGGTCGTCGACGGCCTGTTGGAACAGCCAGAGATTCGGCTGGTTCTCGAGCCGGTGGCGGATCGCAGCCTTGTACAGGATGCGGTCGGCCTGCGCACGCGTCGCGCGCACAGCCGGGCCCTTCGACGAATTGAGGATCCGGAACTGAATACCGCTCTCGTCCGTCGCGGCTGCCATCGCGCCACCCAGCGCATCGACTTCCTTGACCAGATGGCCCTTGCCAATGCCGCCGATCGACGGATTGCAGCTCATCTGCCCAAGCGTTTCGATGTTGTGGGTCAGCAGCAGTGTCTTTGCGCCCATGCGGGCGGACGCCAGCGCGGCTTCCGTGCCGGCATGGCCGCCACCGACGACGATGACGTCAAATTCTGTGGGAAAAAGCATGGTGGATTCCGTACGCAGAGCTACGCACGAACCTATCTGAGAAATGTATGGGCCGAATTATAGCGGGTTCGCTTTTCACCCGAATGCCGTCCGAATGGTAGGGTCTGTGCATTTCGGCAATTTTTCGGCGATGAACCGATGAATCTGTGGCTCAGAGCCCGCGCCGGCAATGCTTCCGGCCCACTCGCCGCACATCGTCGTGCCTGTGAAAATATCCGGCTACCGGGAAAACCCACGTGCAACGCGCACCCGATTCGACGCCTGTGACCCAGGCAACAACCCGGACTGAACACCCTGTGCGACCGTACCCGCCCTCTTCCCCACAGAGTTTCCGCCGGTTCGCCCGACACTTATCCCCTGTGACTCGACACATCATCGGCCCACCGCACATGGCTGCTTGCGCCTATGTAGATATCCGGCCGCCGAGAAACCCACGTGAAATACGCGCACCATTCGACGCCTGCGGTCCGCGCAACATCCCGGACGAAACACCCTGTGCGACCACACCCGCCCTCTTCCGCACAGAGTTTCCGCCGGTTCGCCCGACACTTATCCCCTGTGACCCGGCACATCATCGGCCCACCACACATGGCTGCTTGCGCCTATGTAGATATCCGGCCGCCGAGAAACCCACGTGAAATACGCGCACCATTCGACGCCTGTGGTCCGCGCAACATCCCGGGCGGAGCACCCTGCGCGACCGCACCCGCCCTCTTCCCCACAGAAATTCCGTCGGTTCACCCAACATTTATCCCCTGTGGCTCGACACATCGTCGATCTGTGGGACAAACGGCAACTACCACCAAGCGGCTGCCAGGATGCGTCCCCCGCACTGTGATAACGTCGCCCACCACTACACAGAGCTTCCGACTGTTTCCCTGGCACTTATCCCCTGGCTGCCAACCGCCAATGTATCGGCATCACATCTCGCCCCAAAAACAAAAACGGCGTGTTTCACGTGAAACACGCCGCCTGTTTCCCGCCAACCGCATCACGGATCAAGCCGTTTTCTTCACCAACCCAAGGTACGTTTCGATCACGCGTGGATTCTGCGCGAGTTCAGCCGCCGGCCCTTCCAGCGCAAATTCGCCCGTCTCCAGCACGTAGCCGTAGTCGGAGATCTGTAGCGCAGCCCGCGCATTCTGCTCGATCAGCAGCGTCGCCACACCCGTACCGCGCAACGCGCTGATGATATGAAAGATCTCCTTCACGATCAGCGGTGCCAGCCCGAGGCTCGGCTCGTCGAGCATCAGCAGGTCGGGCTTGCCCATCAGCGCGCGGCCGACCGCGAGCATCTGCCGCTCACCGCCGGATAGCGTGCCGGCTGCCTGCTTGCGCCGCTCCTTCAGCCGCGGAAACAACGCGAACACGTGATCGAGCTGGTCGAGGAAGTTAGCTTCACCGGCCTGCTTGCGCCGATACGCGCCCAGCACGAGGTTGTCTTCGACTGTCATCGTGCTGAACAGCTCACGCTTTTCCGGCACGAGGCACATCCCGCGTGCAACGCGCTGCTCGACCGGCAATGCGCCGACGTCGTGACCGCGATACACGACCGCGCCCGACGCATGCCCGTTCACCGGCAGCGCGCCCATGATCGCGTTCAGCAGCGTTGATTTGCCGGCGCCGTTCGGGCCGATCACGCTGACGATCTGTCCCGCACCAACCTTGATCGCCGCGCCGTGCAGCGCCTCCACCTTCCCGTACCGGACTGCCAGCCCGCGCACTTCGAGAATCGGCATCGTCGTGTCCGTCATCACTCCACCCCACCCAGATACGCTTCGAGCACCGCCGGATCCTGCTGCACGTCCTGCGGCAGCCCTTCCGCGATCCGCGTGCCGAACTCCATCACCACCAGCCGGTCGGTGAGATTCATCACGAAATCCATGTCGTGTTCCACGAGCAACACGCTCATGCCTTCCGCCTTCAACCGCCGCAGCAGGTCGGCGAGCTGCTGCTTCTCCTGGTAACGCAGCCCGGCAGCCGGCTCGTCGAGCAGCAGCAGCGTCGGGTCGCAACACAGCGCCCGAGCGATTTCGAGAATCCGCTGCTGGCCGAGCGCGAGGCTGCCGGCTTCGTCGTACATGTGCTTTTCGAGCCCGACGCGGCGAATCTGGCGTGCGGCCTCGGCCAGCAACTGCGCTTCCTCATGGGCATTGAGCCGCGCGACGCTGCGCCATACGCCCGTATGGCCCCGCAGGTGCGCACCGATCGCGACGTTCTCGAGCACCGTCATCGCCGGCAACAGCTTCACGTGCTGGAACGTCCGGCCGATGCCGCGGCGGACGATCTGGCGCGATGTGAGCCCGTCGATGCGCTCGCCACGGAACGTGATCGTGCCGCCCGTCGGCTTCAGCACACCCGTCACGAGGTTGAACGTGGTCGACTTGCCGGCGCCGTTCGGGCCGATCAGCCCGATGATCTGCCCCGCTTTCACGTCGAAGCTGACGTCGTTGACGGCCACGAGCCCGCCGAACTGCTTGCGCGCGTTGTCGACGACGAGCAGCGGCTCGCCGGCCGCCGGCTTCGCGCGTTGCGGCAACGGATCGGCATGCTCGGGCACATGCGCACGTGGCCCGCGCGGGAACAGCCTGGCGACGAACGGCCACACGCCCTGGCGAGCGTACTGCAGCAGCAGCACCATCAGCACGCCGAACACGATGATTTCGAAGTTGCCTTCCGAGCCGAGCAGCTTCGGCAGCAGCGTCTGCAGGTAGTCCTGCAGCACGGTCAGGATCGCCGCACCGAGCACCGCGCCCCACACGTGCGACACGCCACCGACCACGGCCATGAACAGGAACTCGATCCCGTGGTTCAGGCCAAACGGCGTCGGGTTCACCGCGCGCTGCAGGTGCGCGTACAGGAAGCCCGATACGGCCGCCAGCACGGCCGCGTAGACAAAGATCACGACGCGCATCCACGCAGTGTTCACGCCCATCGCCTCGGCCATCACGCCGCCGCCGCGCAGCGCGCGGATCGCGCGGCCCGGGCGGCTGTTCAGCAGGTTCTGCACCGACACGATCGCGGCCAGCACGACGGCCCAGATCAGGAAGTACAAGCTACGACCGCTTTCGAGCGTGATGCCGAACACGTTCAGAGCCGGAATCCCGTTGATCCCGTCGTACTTGCCGAGCAGTTCGAGGTTGCCGAACAGGTAGAACAGCGCGAGGCCCCATGCGATCGTGCCGAGCGGCAGGAAGTGGCCGGACAACCGCATCGTGACCGCGCCGAGCACGAGCGCGACGAGCGCCGTCAGCACGACGCCGACGATCAGCGCGAACCACGGCGACACGCCATAGCGCGTCGTCAGGAGCGCGGTCGCATAGGCGCCGATACCGACGAACGCGGCCTGCCCGAAGCTCGTCATCCCGCCGACGCCCGTCAGCAGCACGAGCCCGATCGCGACGATCGCGTAGAGGCCGATGTAGTTCAGCAGCGTGATCCAGTATTCGGGCACCTGCAGCGCGCCGGGCAGCACCGGCAGCGCGAACAGCACCACGAGAAACACCCAGAAGGTCTTGTTGCGTACCATCGTCTTCATCGTGTCACTCCTCTTCCTCTTCCGTGTGCGGTGTCGCGAAGCTCCGCCACAGCAGCACCGGAATGATCAGCGTGAACACGATCACCTCCTTGTAGGCGCTCGCCCAGAACGACGAATACGATTCGAGTACGCCGACGAGCAGCGAGCCGGCGGCCGCGAGCGGATAGCTGACGAGCCCGCCGATGATCGCGCCGACGAACCCCTTCAGGCCGATCAGGAAGCCCGAGTCGTAGTAGATCGTCGTCAGCGGGCCGACGAGGATCCCGGACAGCACGCCGAGCCCCGCGGCGAACGTGAACGCGAGCCGCCCTGCCTCGGTCGTGCCGATGCCGACGAGCCGCGCGCCGAGCCGGTTCACCGACGTCGCGCGCAGCGCCTTGCCGGCGATCGTGCGGCCAAAGTACACGTAGAGCGCGCCGATCAGCACGAGCGCCGTCACGACCACCAGGATGCTTTGCACCGACACGGTCATGCTGCCGATCGCGAGCGACGCATCCGAGAAGCCGTTGGTACGCGAGCCCTCCGCGCCGAACATCACGAGCCCGAGGCCGACCATCGCGAAGTGGACGGCGACCGACACGATCAGCAGCAGCAGCGTCGTGCCTTCGGCGATCGGCTGGTACACGAGCCGGTAGACGAACGGCCCCATCGGCACGACGATCGCGAGCGTCAGTGCGATCTGCGCGAGCATCGGCAGCGGCTGCGCGGCAAAGCTGCGCGTGATCGCGAACACTGCCAGCGGCAGCAGGACGTAGCGGCTGCCGAGCGTCGCGAGCGTGCGGCCGAGCTGATGGCGCCGTTCGCGATGCCGGATCAGGCCGCCGACTTCGAGCAGGAAGCACGCGATGCCCATCACGAACAGCAGCCAGCAGGTGGCGGGAAATTTCTGCGCCTGTAACGCGGCAAGCGTCAGCGCACCATAGGCGACGAATTCGCCCTGGGGAATGAAGATCACCCGCGTGACGGAAAACACCAGTACGAGCGCCAGCGACAGCAATGCATATATGGCGCCGGTCGTAATGCCGTCTTGCGCGAGGATCGCTGCAATCGAGAGATCCATACGTTTCGTGTATCGAGAATGCTGAGGAGAAACGAAAGACAGGAATGGCCGGGGCGCACGGGCCGCAAGATCGGCGCGTCGGGCGCCACGCGGCGAGCCCCGGTGGTTCCACACGACATGAGCATGGGCGCGGCCCGTCAGGCCCGGCGCCCTGCCGACGGCACGCACGGCGCCATTCGCGCCGCGCATGCCGGTTTCACGTGATGCTTACTCGCCCTGCAGCTTCCACTTGCCGTCGACGATCTGCACCATCACGCGCGCACGCGTGTCGAAGCCGTTGTGGTCGGTCGGCGTCATGTTGATCACGCCGTGCGACACGGGCAGGTCCTTCACGTTCTCGATCGACGCGCGCAGCGCCTCGCGGAACGCCTCGGTACCCGGCTGGCCCTTCTTCAGCGCTTCCGGAATCGCACGCTGCAGCAGCAGCCCCGCGTCCCACGCATGGCCGCCGAACGTCGCCAGCGAGCCCGCGCCGTAAGCCTTCTCGTACGCGGCCTTGTAGCCGAGCGCCGGCTTCTTCACCGGGTTCGAATCGGGCAGCTGGTCGGTCACGAGCACCGGGCCGGCCGGCAGGATCTCGCCTTCACAATCCTTGCCGCACACGCGCAGGAAGTCGTTGTTCGCGACGCCGTGCGTCTGGTACACCTTGCCCTTGTAGCCGCGCTCCTTCAGCGTCTTCGCCGGCAGCGCCGCCGGCGTGCCCGAGCCGGCGATCAGCACCGCATCCGGATTCGAGCCCATCAGCTTCAGCACCTGCCCCATCACCGACGCGTCGGTGCGGTTGTAGCGCTCGTTCGACACGACCTTCAGGCCGTTCTTCGCGGCCGCCGCGTTGAACGTGTTGTACCAGCTGTCGCCATACGCATCCGCGAAGCCGATGAAACCGACCGTCTTCACGCCGTGCTTCGCCATGTAGCCGGCGATCGCGTCGGCCATCAGCTGGTCGTTCTGCGGCACCTTGAACATCCATGCGCGCTTCGCATCCATCGGCGAGATGATCTGCGCGCTCGCCGCGAGCGAGATCGTCGGCGTCTTGCCCTGCGACACAGGGTCGAGCATCGCGAGCGAGTTCGGCGTGACGGACGAGCCGATGATCGCGTCGACGTGATCTTCATCGATCAGCTTGCGCACGTTCTGTACCGCGCGGCTCGTGTCGGATGCGTCGTCGAGCACGATGTACTGCACGCTCTTGCCCGCGATTTCCTTCGGCAGCAGCGCGATCGTGTTCTTTTCCGGAATCCCGAGCGACGCGGCCGGCCCGGTGGCCGACAGCGTCACGCCGATCTTCACCTGCGCCGACGCCGTTGCCGCCGCGCACACGAGGCCCGCGGCAAGCACGGCCTCCATCCATCGATTCATCTTCATTTACGTTGTCTCCAAACGCTGCTCGAAAAAGCCACGGGTCGCTCGGGCGGCTCCCGGTCCCCAAAACAAGTTAATAATTTAACTATCTCGCCTTGCCACGCCTACGCTCGTTTTCCCGTGAAACACCTCACCTTCAACGGCGCCCGGACGGCACCGCGCGCGGACGCACCGGCCGGCGGTCGAAACGGTCGTTCGACCGTCACGATGCGCAGCAGCGGTGTCGTCAGGATGAAGAAAGCGGAGAAATGCGGAATCGTGCGGGCAATCGATGCATGCGCAACGATCAAGGAAAGGCGCGCCGTTCCGGCCTGATGCGGCCAGGCCGGCGAGCGGCACATGATCGGGAAGCCGGCCGCTCATGCGAATGCGGATGCGAATACCGATACGGATGCGCACGCAACGACCGGCGACGGCGCCGGAATGCGCCTACAGGCCGCAGAACGGCTCGGGAAGGCCGCGGCGACGGCAGACCAATCCCACGACGAACGAACGGCACCAGCCGCCCTTCCTGCCCCGATCCATCGTCCTGCGCTGCTCATCCAACCGTACTCCCTCTTCTGCATTCTGCTTGTAGGAGAACTGCCGACCGATTTTCCCGACCGTGCGGTCGGCGAAAGCTGAGTGTAACGGACGCGTTTTGCGCACGCCAACCGGGTTAGCCCGAACGGCCAGCGCACAGCTGCGCATCGTCTGCGAACGAATCGTGGGAAAGCGGAAAACGGGAAAAACGGGGGGACGCGGCGAAGCGCGAAAGAAGCGCGGTGCGAACGCAAGCGCGGAATGCGGCCACTGCGCCGGTCGATGCACCATCAACGCAAATCCGTGCACGCAAATGAAAAAGCGCTGTTGGATTCCGTCCAACAGCGCTTTGGGGTCCGGGCACTTTGTGCCTCGATTGTCTCCTCGTTCTCCACCTGCAAATTCGTTTCGCGGTGCATCAGAACTAGGACGAAGATTAAAGGACCTTTCACACTGCGACAACTTAGCATTTACCCCTATGGTGCATCGCCGCACGAAAATGGGGCACCAGTCTGCCGCGCGGCACCGGCCCGAGCCCGCTGCGACGCCCTTCCGGAGCATGCCGGATGGTGCTTCGCATCAACCCGAGGTGACGCGCGCCGCACGCATTCAGGACGCCCTGAGCGGCTTGATCCGCGCGACCATTTCGCCGACGATGCCGCGCCGGAACGCAAGCACGCATGCGATGAAGATCAGCCCGGTGACGATCGTCGCCGATTCGCCAAGCGAATGGAACCACGCGACACCCGTGGTCGATGCGAGCCATTCGCCGATATCGCCGAGCCGGTCTTCCAGCGCGACGATCAGCGCCGCGCCCAGCAGCGGCCCGAACAGCGTGCCCATCCCGCCGACGAGCGTCATCAGCACGACGAGGCCCGACATCGTCCAGTACGCGTCCGACAGCGTCTCGAAGCCGAGCACGAGCACCTTCAGCGAGCCAGCCAGCCCCGCGATGCCCGCTGACAGGATGAACGCGAGCAGCTTGAAGCGGTCGGTGTCGTAGCCGAGCGAGATCGCGCGCGCTTCGTTCTCCTTGATCGCGACGAGCACCTGGCCGAACGGCGAATGAACGACCCGCACGATGAACGCGCACGCGGCGACGACCACCGCCAGCACGACGTAGTACAGCGCGACGTCGTTCGACAGGTCGAGCAGCCCGAACAGGTGGCCGCGCGGCACGCCCTGCAGCCCGTCCTCGCCGTGCGTGAACGGCGCCTGCAGGTAGATGAAGTAGACCATCTGCGCGAACGCGAGCGTGATCATCGCGAAGTAGATGCCCTGCCGCCGGATCGCGAACAGCCCGACGACGAGCCCGAGCAGCGTCGCGGCAACGGTACCGACCAGCACGCCGAGCTCCGGCGTGAAACCGAGCGTCTGGATCGAATAACCGGTCGCATAGCCGGCCGTCGCGAGGAACATCGCATGGCCGAACGACAGCAGCCCCGTATAGCCGATCAGCAGGTTGAACGCGGCCGCGAACAGCGCGAACGTGAGCACCTTCATCACGAACACCGGGTACGCGCCGATGAACGGCGCGGCGAGCAGTGCGGCGAGCAGCACGCCGTAGAGCACTTTTCTCTGCATCATTTTTCCTTGCCGAAGAGGCCCGCCGGGCGGAACAGCAGCACGATCGCCATGATCACGAACACGACGGTGGCCGACGCTTCGGGGTAGAACACCCGCGTGAAACCCTCGATCACGCCGAGCAGCAGGCCCGTGACGATCGAGCCGAGGATCGAGCCCATCCCGCCGATCACGACCACCGCGAACACGGTGATGATCATCGGCTGGCCCATCAGCGGCGACACCTGGATCACCGGCGCGGCCAGCACGCCCGCGAACGCGGCGAGCGCGACACCGAAGCCGTAGGTGAGCGTGATCATCATCGGCACGTTCACGCCGAATGCCTCGACGAGCTTCGGGTTCTCGGTGCCCGCGCGCAGGTAGGCGCCCAGGCGCGTCTTCTCGATCACGAACCACGTCGCGAGACACACCGCGAGCGACGCGACGACCACCCACGCGCGGTAGTTCGGCAGGAACATGAAGCCGAGGTTGGTGGCGCCGGACAGCTGCGACGGCACGTCGTACGGCTGGCCGGACGAGCCGTAGATCGACCGGAACACGCCTTCGACGACCAGCGTGAGCCCGAACGTGAGCAGCAGCCCGTACAGGTGATCGAGCTTGTACAGCCAGCGCAGCATCGAACGCTCGATCAGGATCCCGAACGCGCCGACGACCAGCGGCGCGATCACGAGCATCGCCCAGTACGGCAGCCCGAAATACGACAGGCCCATCCACGCGAGCATCGCGCCCAGCATGAACAACGCGCCGTGCGCGAAGTTGATCACGTTGAGCAGCCCGAAGATCACCGCGAGCCCGAGGCTCAGGATCGCGTAGAACGAGCCGTTGACGAGCCCGAGCAGCAACTGGCTCAGCATCGCCGGCAACGGAATGCCAAAGATTTCCATCGACTTAGCCGTCAGAATGAGTTTCGTTGCGCACGCAACCTTCGTGCGTCGCGTACGCGGGCGGCGCAGCGGGCACATCGCTGCAGCCGCCACCGAGCGGCGCGCCCGCGCGCGCCGCTACGCCCTGCTTACTTCCACAACGCGCAGCGCGTCTCCTGCTTGGTCGTGAACGCCTGCTCGCCCGGAATCGTCGCGAGCACCTTGTAGTAATCCCACGGCTCCTTCGATTCCGCCGGCTTCTTCACTTCCATCAGGTACATGTCGTGAATCATGCTGCCGTCCGTGCGGATGTAGCCCTTCGCGTAGAAGTCGTTGATCTTGATCTTCTTCAGCTCGGCCATCACCTTGTCGGAGTCGGTCGTGCCGGCGGCCTGCACGGCCTTCAGGTAGGTCGTCACCGACGAGTAGTCGGCCGCCTGCAGGCTCGACGGCATCTTCTTCATCTTGCCGAAGTAGCGCTGCGCCCACTGGCGCGACGCCGCGTCGCGGTTCCAGTACCAGCTGTCGGTCAGCACAAGGCCCTGCGTCGTCTCGAGGCCGAGGCTGTGCACGTCGTTGATGAACATGAGCAGCGCGGCGAGCTTCATCGTCTTCGTGATGCCGAATTCCTTCGCGGCCTTGATCGAGTTGATCGTGTCGCCGCCCGCGTTCGCGAGGCCGAGGATCTGCGCCTTCGACGATTGCGCCTGCAGCAGGAACGACGAGAAGTCCGACGCCGACAGCGGGTGCCGCACCGTGCCGAGCACCTGGCCGCCGTTCGCCTTCACGACATCCGACGTGTTCTTCTCGAGCGCCTTGCCGAACGCGTAGTCCGCGGTCAGGAAGAACCACGTCTTGCCGCCCTGCTTCACCACTGCCGAGCCGGTGCCCTTCGCGAGCGCCATCGTGTCGTACGCGTAGTGGATCGTGTACGGCGTGCACTGCTCGTTGGTCAGCGTATCGGCGCCCGCGCCGATGTTGATGTAGACCTTCTTCTTCTCGGCCGCGACCTGGTTCATCGACAGCGCGGTGGCGGAGTTCGTGCCGCCGACCAGCAGGTCGAGCCCGCCGCGGTCCATCCATTCGCGCGCCTTCGATGCGGCGATGTCCGCCTTGTTCTGGTGATCGGCATAGACGACCTCGATCGGCTTGCCGAGTACCTTGCCGCCGAAGTCGGCAACTGCCATGCGGATCGCCTCGAGGCCGCCCTGCCCGTCGATATCCGCGTAAAGCCCCGACATGTCGGTGATGAAGCCGATCTTCACGGTATCCGCGGCCTGCGCGGCGCCGGCGGTGAACGCGGCAGTCGCGAGCGCGAGACAGGCGTGTGCGAGGGTCTTCATTTTCATTGACGTCTCCTGTTGTTCTGATGCGTTGTGGTTGTTTGAAGCCGCCACGGCTAGCGGCCAGAGAGACGGGGCGGCGTCACACCCCGAGCAGGTCGTGCAGGGTCGGCATCTTGCTCTCCAGTTCGGCCGCCTGGAAATGTTCGACGATGCTGCCGTGCTCCATCACGTAGAACCGGTCTGCGAGCGGCGCGGCGAAGCGGAAATTCTGTTCGACCATCACGATCGTGTAGCCGCGCGCCTTCAGCGCGACGATCATCCGCGCCAGCGCCTGCACGATCACCGGTGCGAGGCCTTCGGAAATCTCGTCGAGCAGCAGCAGGTTCGCGCCGGTGCGCAGGATCCGCGCGACCGCGAGCATCTGCTGCTCGCCGCCGGACAATCGCGTGCCCTGGCTCTGCCGGCGCGACGCGAGGTTCGGAAACATCGCGTAGATCTCGTCGATCGACATCGCGTGGTCGCGCGGCCCGATCGGCGGCGGCAGCATCAGGTTCTCCTCGCACGACAGGCTCGAGAAGATCCCGCGCTCCTCCGGGCAGTAGCCGATGCCGAAATGCGCGATGCGGTGCGTCGCGAGGCCGATCGTCTCGTTGCCTGCGACCTTGATCGACCCGCTGCGGCGGCCCGTGAGGCCCATGATCGCGCGCAGCGTCGTCGTGCGGCCCGCGCCGTTGCGGCCGAGCAGCGTGACGACCTCGCCGCGATGCACCGTCAGGTCGACACCGTGCAATATGTGGGATTCCCCGTACCAGGCCTCCAGGCCCGTGATCTCCAGCGCGGGCGTACCGCTTTCGACGCCGCTCAATTCGCGTTCCTCCCGTTCGCTGTGCTTCATGCGTGCGCCCCCGCGAGCGCCGCATCGGCGCTGCCCATGTAGGCCTCGATGACGAGCGGATTCTTCGACACTTCCGCATACGAGCCTTCGGCCAGCACCTCGCCGCGTTGCAGGACGGTGATCGTGTCGGAGATGCCCGCGATCACGTTCATGTTGTGCTCGACCATCAGGATCGTGCGGCCGCTCGCGACCTTCTTGATCAGCGCGGTCACGCGATCGACGTCCTCGTGGCCCATCCCCTGCGTGGGCTCGTCGAGCAGCATCAGTTCGGGCTCCATCGCGAGCGTGGTCGCGATCTCCAGCGCGCGCTTGCGGCCGTACGCGAGTTCGACGGTCGGCACCTGCGCGAAATCGGTGAGGCCGACCTGCGTGAGCAGGTCCATCGCGCGATCGTCCAGCCGCTTCAGCGTGCGTTCGCTGCGCCAGAAATGGAATTCGGTGCCGAGCGCACGCTGCAGGCCGATGCGCACGTTCTGCAGCGCGGTCAGGTGCGGAAAGACGGCCGAGATCTGGAACGAACGGATGATGCCGCGGCGGGCAACCTGCGCGGGCCGCTCGTCGGTGATGTCGATGCCGTTGAAGACGATCTGGCCGGCCGTCGGCGTGAGGAATTTGGTGAGGAGGTTGAAGCAGGTGGTCTTGCCCGCGCCGTTCGGTCCGATCAGCGCATGGATCGCACCGCGACGCACACGCAGGTTCACGCCATTGACGGCCGTGAAACCCCTGAATTCCTTTGTCAGTCCGCGTGTTTCCAGAATCGTGTCGCCGAGAATCATGTTCCCTTCCGTACGAAGTCAGGCGAAGCACCGGGAAGATTCGCGAGAAGCGTCCGCGAAACAGGTCAGCGGATGAGCAGGCTGCCCCGGGCGCCGTGTTACGCCTCGAGGGTGGTCTCCCGCGCCGACGCGTATGCACACTGCGCCACATTGTCTCGCCGTTGGTGCAGTGCAATCATCGGGATTTGCACTTATAGGGCTGGCCGCCATGTCGCGCGCGGCTGTGCACGGCTTTTCGCCACGATTTTTTTGACACGTGCATCATCGACCGTCGCCCTCAGCACGGCCCGGCAAGCACGCAACAAAAAAGCCGTGCGGCTGCACGGCTTGCATGGATCTTGCCGGCAATCCGGCACAATCGGCGCGATCGGCACCGGCGCTGCAACAGCAGCTTGTTTCGCATAGCGAATCAGCGGGCGTCATCATGACGGCCCGCTGTCGTGCGTGTCAGCGTCCCGTCACGCGGCCGTCGTCGCGGCCTCCGTGCGCACCGGCGTTGCTTCGCGCGCCGCGCGGCGATCGGCACGGATCATGTCGCTCGCCCGCTCGGCGATCATCAGCGTCGGCGAATTGGTGTTGCCCGATGTAATGAACGGCATCACCGATGCATCGACGATCCGCAGCCCGGCGATGCCGCGTACGCGCAGCCGGCTGTCGACCACCGCACGCTCATCGTCGGCACGCCCCATCCGGCAGGTGCCGACCGGGTGGAAGATCGTCGTGCCGACCGCGCCGGCCGCCTCGATCAGCTCGGCTTCGCTCCGGTACTGCGTGCCCGGCAGGATTTCCTCGGGACGATAGCGTGCGAGCGCCGGCGCAGACGCTATCCGGCGCGTGAGCCGCAGCGCGTTCGCGGCGACGTGGCGATCGTGGTCGGTCGACAGATAGTTCGGCGCGATCGCGGGGGCCGCGCCCGGATCGGCGCTCGCGATATGCACGCTGCCGCGCGACGTCGGCCGCAGATGGCACACGGACGCCGTAAACGCGTTGAAGCTGTGCAGCGGTTCGCCGAAGCGTTCGAGCGACAGCGGCTGCACGTGGTATTCGAGATCGGGGCGCGTGAGCGCGGGATCGTCCGGATCGGATTTCGCGAACGCGCCGAGCTGCGACGGCGCCATCGACATCGGCCCGCGCTGCAGCAACGCATATTCGGCGCCGATCATCAGCTTGCCCCACCAATGCGCGGACAGCGTGTTGAGCGTGCGCACGCCTTCGACGCGAAACGCCATCCGCAATTGAAGGTGATCCTGCAGGTTTTCGCCGACGCCCGGCAGATCCTGCACGACGTCGATGCCGAGCGCCTGCAGCCGCCGGCCATCGCCGATACCCGACAGTTCGAGCAGCTGCGGCGAATTCACGGCGCCTGACGTCAGCAGCACCTCCGAGCGCGCCCGTGCAACGTAATCGGTGCCGCCGCCGTGATATTCGACGCCGACCGCGCGCCGCCCGTCGAAGATCACGCGCTGCGCCTGCGCGCCGGTGATCACGGTCAGGTTCGGGCGCGCCATCGCGGGCCGCAGGAACGCCTTCGACGTATTCCAGCGCACGCCGCGCTTCTGGTTCACCTCGAAATAGCCGACCCCGGTATTGTCGCCACGATTGAAATCGTCGGTTGCCGGGATGCCCGTCTGCTGCGCGGCCTGCGCGAACGATTCGAGGATCTCCCAGCGCAGCCGCTGCTTCTCGACGCGCCAGTAACCGCCTGCGCCGTGCGCATCGCTCGCGCCCGCATGGTGATCCTCGCTGCGCTTGAAGATCGGCAGCACGCTGTCCCACGACCAGCCGGCGTCGCCGGTTTCCTGCGCCCAGCTGTCGTAATCCTCGCGCTGGCCGCGCATGTAGATCATCCCGTTGATCGACGAGCAGCCGCCGAGCACGCGGCCGCGCGGATACGATAGCGCCCGGCCGTTGAGCGCGGCTTCGGGCTGCGTCTTGTACAGCCAGTCGGTGCGCGGGTTGCCGATGCAATACAGATAGCCGACCGGGATATGGATCCAGTGATAGTCGTCCTTGCCGCCCGCTTCGAGCAGCAACACGCGGATGTCGGGATCTTCGGTCAGGCGGTTCGCGAGCACGCAGCCCGCGGTGCCCGCGCCGACGATCACGTAATCGAATTCGCCTTCTAGCGTGCGTTGTGTAGTCACGGTTTGTCTCCTGTCACGCGGCGCAACGGCACGCGTCATTTTCAGCATAGTGCGTCGCGAGCCGCGCTTTCGGCCCCGCGCGCCACGACCGATGAAGCGTACTCCGGCCGCCGGCCGCCGATCCAATGAGTTATGCTGAACTGCGTTATAAGCTGCGCTCATATCACGACGATGGATCTCACCCTACTCCGCGCGTTCGCGACGGTCGCGCGCGAAGGCAACCTGACGCGCGCCGCCGTGCAGCTGCACCTGACGCAGCCGGCGGTCAGCCTGCAGATCAAGCATCTGCAGGAAACGCTCGGCGTCACGCTGTTTACGCGCACGTCGCGCGGGCTCGCGCTCACGCGCGACGGCCAGACGCTGCTGCCGCACGCCGAACGCGCGCTCGCCGCGGCCGCCGACGTGCAGCGCGCCGCTGCTGCGCTGCGGCACGAGGTACGCGGCCGGCTGCGGATCGGCACGATCCTCGATCCGGGCTTCCTGCGGCTCGGCGGCTTCCTGCGCGCGCTCGTCGAAACCCATCCGCAGATCGAGACGGCGCTGCGGCACGGGATGTCGGGCTGGGTGATCGAACAGGTGCGCTCGCAGGCGCTCGACGTCGGTTATTACATCGGCCGGCCGGGCGAGGACGATCCGCTCGACGGCGCGCTGTTCCACACCGTCACGCTCACACATTTCCAGTACCGCGTGCTCGCGCCGGCCGGCTGGAAGGAGCGCGTGCAGCGCGCACACGACTGGCGCTCGCTTGCCACGCTGCCGTGGATCTGGACGCCGCCGGCGTCCGCGCACAACCGGCTGCTGTCGCGGCGCTTCGCCGACGCCGGCGCGCAGCCGCTCAAAGTTGCCGAGGTCGACCAGGAGCAGTCGATGCTGGATCTCGTCAAATCGGGAATCGGGTTGACGCTCGCGCGCGACTCGACCGCGCTGGCCGAAGCGCACGCGCATGCGCTGACGATCGTCGAGCCCGTGACGGTGCCGACCGAACTGACGTTCGTGACGCTCGCCGAGCGGTGCGACGAACCGGCGATCGCGGCGGCGCTGCGGCTGATCGAAGCGCAGTGGGCGATATGAGTGCCGCTGATAGTGCTGGAGCTGGCCGCGCACCGGGCGTCGACGCCTGACACGTCGCCGGTCGGCAGCCGGCGACCGTGCGGGCCATCGCGTGTGCGTGAACGGGGAAATCACGGTGCCGAACCTCCCGGCCGCGTCGTGTCGCCGCGTCCCGCCGGTCGTCACGCCACCTTCGCGGGCTTTTTGCTAGATTGTGCGTTCGCACACCGCGAGACCCCGATTGAAGGAGACCCGCATGGCCCGCAACATCGAGATCAAAGCCCGCGCCCGCGAATTCGACCAGCTGCGCGAACGCGCGGCGACCCTCGCGACCGAAGCGCCGCTGTTCTATCGCCAGCAGGATTTCTTCTATGACGTGCCGCGCGGCCGGCTGAAGCTGCGCCGCTTCGAGGACGGCACGCCGGCCGAACTGATCTTCTACCAGCGCGACGATCGCGACGGCCCGAAGGCGTCGTACTACACGCGCAGCCCGGTGACGAACCCCGACGCGATGCACGCGCTGCTCGCCACCGCGCTGACCACGCGCGGAATCGTGACGAAGGAACGGCACGTGTACCTCGCGGGCCGCACCCGCATCCACCTCGACCGTGTCGACGGCCTCGGCGATTTCATCGAACTGGAAGTCGTGCTCGGCCCCGATGACGACGAAGCCGGCGGCGAAGCCGAGGCGCACGACGTGTTCGCGAAGCTCGGCGTATCGCAGGACGATCTCGTCGCGGTCGCGTACGTCGACCTGCTGAACGCCGATACGCAGCACGAAACGGCCTGATTCGGCCCTGCCCCGAGGCGACGCAACCCGCGCCGCCTTCAACCCTGCCGCCGCCCGGTTGCCGCCCTATCGCTGCATCATGCGGCGCCGGGCGCCAGGTGCGCGAGCGGCAGCGCGCCGTTGCGCTTGAAGGTTGTCAGCACAATGTTCGAGCGCACGCTGTCGACGCCCGGCACGCGCATCAGCTTCTTCATCACGAACTGCGACAACGCGTTCAGGTCGGGCGCAACGATCCGCAGCAGGTAGTCGGCATCGCCCACCACCGCATGGCATTCGAGCACTTCGGGCAGCACGTCGATCTGCTGCTGGAACTGCTCGATGATCGAATCGCCGTGGTGCTTGAGCTTGAGGCTCGTGAACGCGGTGACGCCGAGCCCCAGCTTTTCGGGGCGCAGCATCACGCGATAGCCTTCGATCACGCCGGCCGCCTCGAGCCGCTGCAGCCGCCGGCCGATCTGCGACGGCGACAGCGGCACCTCCTCGCCGAGCTGCTGATGCGTCGCGCGGCCGAAGCGCTGCAGTACGTCCAGCAGCGCGAGATCGAAGTGATCGAGTTCCAGCATGAGTATTCTCCGCATTGATTCGTGATTTGATGCGCGATTATCGCATCAACGAGCGAATCAACGCCAATATTGCGCCCATTCCGCGCGCAGCCCGCTCTACACTTGCATGGTTCCCAACCGCTACGTGCAAAGCCAGATCATGTCCACCGTCGTCACCGCGAAACTGCAGGAGCAGTTCGATGCGGGCCTCGAAACCCGCGCCGATTTCACCATCGACCAGCCGCTCGCGCGTTACGGCCAGGTCGACCACGCGGTGTGGAAGCAGCTCTATGCACGCCAGTCGGCGCTGCTGCGCGGGCGCGCGTGCGATGCGTTCGTCGCAGGGCTCGGGAAGATCGACCTGCCCGCCGATCGCGTGCCGTCGTTCGCCGACGTGAACCGCCAGTTGAAGCCGGCAACGGGCTGGGAAATCGTCGCGGTGCCGGGCCTCGTGCCCGACCGCGTGTTCTTCGAGCATCTCGCGAACCGGCGCTTCCCCGTCACCTGGTGGATGCGCCGCCCCGACCAGCTCGATTACCTGCAGGAACCCGACTGCTTCCACGACCTGTTCGGCCACGTGCCGCTGCTGATCGACCCGGTGTTCGCCGACTACATGCAGGCGTACGGCCGCACCGCGCTCGCGGTCGCCGACGACGAAGCGGCGCTGGCGCGCCTCGCGCGGCTCTACTGGTATACGGTGGAATTCGGGCTGATCCGCGATCCGCGCGGCACGAACGGGCTGTCGATCTACGGTGCCGGGATCGTGTCGAGCAAGGGCGAAAGCCTGTACAGCCTCGAAAGCGCGGCGCCGAACCGGCTCGGTTTCGACCTGGAGCGCGTGATGCGCACGAAGTACCGGATCGACACGTTCCAGAAGACCTACTTCGTGATCGACGATTTCGCGCAGCTGTTTGCGCTCGCCGATGTCGACGGCCGTGCGCTGGCCGACCGGCTCGCCGCGCTGCCTGAATTCGCGGCCGGTGCGGTGCTCGATACCGATCGCGTGCTGCATCGCGGCACGGGCGAAGGCTGGCCCGACGACACCGACGCGTGACGCTCGAGGGCGCCGCTGCCGATCGCCGTCGCCGGATGGCCTTCCCCGGATGCCCGTCGCACAACTATGAAACAATGACCGGTGCCGGCTTCGCCGCGCGGCTCAGCCGCGCGCGGGCGCCGTTACCGACAGAGAGGTGCAAGATGATCCACAAGCTCACATCAGAAGAACGCAAGACCCGGCTCGAAGGCCTGCCGCTCTGGACGGCCGTACCGGGCCGCGACGCGATCCAGCGTAGCCTGCGCTTCGCCGATTTCAACGAAGCGTTCGGCTTCATGACGCGCGTGGCGATCAAGGCGCAGGAAATGAACCACCATCCGGAATGGTTCAACGTGTACAACCGCGTCGACGTCACACTGTCGACCCATGACGCCGACGGCCTGACCGAACGCGACATCGAACTGGCGCTGTTTATCGACCGTGCCGGCGCGCACGCGCACCCGGCCGCCTGAGGCCTTCCTCTACCGCCGCGCGTCTTTCGATGCGCGGCGCGTCAACTTTTCATTTCGATGAACGTTTTCTAGGATGTAGTCAGCGAAAGCCTTCAGCTTTCCAAGCCATCCTTAAGGCGCACGTAAGTCTCGTACGCATTCCGCGCCTTGGGGTCCAAACCTTCCAGTTGTAGCGCGCTTCCGCGCTGTACAATCAGCAGCGCATACGGCTTGGAGAGCGCGCTGGCCTCTTCGCAGAGTTTGAGTTCGTCGCCGCTCGACGGCGAGCGGGCGCGCCAGAAATTGATCGCGGCTTCTAGGTCGTTGATCGAAATATCGGACATGTTTGGATTTAATCGTTCGCTGGCCGCCATGCTTGATGTCAGGTGTTGCGGCGCCCCTGTGGAAACGGCGTCGTGCTGTCCGCGTGCCTGAACCGCCAACCCATTGTACTTGAGCGAACTTCATGCGACTCCTTCTGATTGAAGACGACCGCCCCATCGCACGCGGTATCCAGAGCAGCCTCGAGCAGGCTGGCTTCACCGTCGACATGGTGCATGACGGCATCTTTGCCGAACAGGCGCTGGCACAGAACCGCCACGAACTCGTGATCCTCGACCTCGGCCTGCCGGGCATCGACGGGATGACGCTGCTCACGCGCTTCCGCCAGACCAACCGCCACACGCCCGTCATCGTGCTGACCGCACGCGACGAGCTGAACGACCGGATCCAGGGCCTGAATTCGGGCGCCGACGACTACATGCTCAAGCCGTTCGAGCCGGCCGAGCTCGAAGCGCGCATCCGCGCGGTGATGCGCCGCAGCGGCCCGCACAGCGACATGCCGCGTCCGGAAGTGTCGCTCGGCGGTGTCCGCCTGTCGGGCGTCGACCGCCGCATCTTCAACGACGACAAGCCGCTCGAACTGTCGCCGCGCGAATTCGCGGTGCTCGAAATGCTGCTGCTGCGTCACGGCCGCGTCGTCAGCAAGGCCCAGCTGCAGGATCACCTCACGCACTTCGGCGGCGATCTCGGCGACACCGCGATCGAAGTCTACGTGCACCGCGTACGCAAGAAACTCGAGCAGTGCCGTGTCGAAATCGTCACGGTGCGCGGCTTCGGCTACCTGCTGCAGGAAATCCGCCAGACGGCGAGCGTCTGAGCGGCGCCGCGCACGGGGCGGCCACGTGCCGCCCGCGTGTGCGTGCTGCTTCGCGTCGCCGCCCGGCGCAAGACCGCGCCGCTCCCCGTGAGCGGCGCTTATCCATTTGCCCGTCGAAATGTCTCCTGATCCGGCTGTGACCACCAGCCTGCGCCGCTCGCTGCTTCGGCGCCTCGCCGCCCCGCTGTCGATGCTCGCGCTGATGAGCGGCCTGATCGCCTACTGGCTCGCGTGGCAATACACGCAGCACGTGATCGACCGCTCGCTCGCCGATCTCGCAACAGCCATCTCCAAACAGATCCAGATCGCCGGCCCCGACGCGCCGTTCACGGTGCCGCCGCTCGCGCAGGCGATGTTCTCCGATCCCGCCGAAGCACTGATCTACCGGATCAGCGACGGCGAACAGGAGCTCGCCGGCGATCCGAAGCTGCCGCTGCGCGGCATCAACGTGCGCCGCATGCATCACGCGTACGTGTTCGAGGCCGAATACGACAACCGTGCGGTACGGGTCGCGCAGGTGCGCGTCGACGATGTCGAGGGCGGCAAGCCGATGGTCGTCGAAGTCGCGCAGCCGGTGCGGCACCGCTACCGGATCGCAGCCGAATTCCTCGTCGCGATCATGATGCCGCTACTGCTGCTGCTGCTCGCGGGCTGGGGCATCGTGTGGCGCGTCGTGAACCAGCAGCTCGGCCCGCTCACGCACCTGGCCGATTCGCTGAACCGGCAGACCCACACGTCGCTGGAACCGGTCGACGAAACCGAGGTGCCGCTGGAAATCCGGCCGCTGACGAGTGCAATGAACGCACTGCTCGGCCGCCTGAAGACCGCGCTCGACGCGCAGCGCAAGTTCATCGCCGACGCCGCGCACCAGTTGCGCACGCCGCTCACGGCCGTGAAGCTGCACGCGGAGCAGGCGGCCGTCGCGCGCGACCCGCACCAGACCTTCGCCGCGGTGCGCGAGTTGCGCGCGGCCGCCGACCGCGCGGTGCGGCTGTCCAACCAGTTGCTGTCGCTCGCCCGTGCGGAACCAGGCGAACAGGCCGCGCGATTCGTCGACGTCGACCTCGCGGCGATGGCGTTCGAGACGGGCGCCGAATGGGTGCCGCGCGCCCTCGCGTCGCACGTCGACCTCGGCTTCCAGCGCACCGACGATCCTGGCGACGACGAGAAGCTGGTCGTACGCGGCAACCCCGTGCTGTTGCGCGAGGTGATCGCGAACCTGCTCGACAATGCGCTGAAGTACGTGCCGCTTGCGCGGCCGGACGGCGCGCGCATCACGGTGAATGTCGCGCGCGGGGCGCTCGAGGATGGCCAGCCGGCCGCCGAGATCGTCGTCGAGGACAACGGCCCCGGCGTGCCCGCCAACCAGCAGGCCGACCTGTTCAAGCGCTTCTTCCGCGGCGACGCGCAAAGCGGCAACGGTGTCGAGACGGGTGCCGGGCTCGGCCTCGCGATCGTCCACGACATCATCGCGATGCACGGCGGCACCGTATCGTACGAGGATGCATCGGAAGGCGGCTCGCGCTTCGTGGTGAGGGTGCCGCTGATCGCGCGCACCGAGAAGCCTGCCAGCGAGACGCCGGCCGCCGCGTCGACGCACTGAGCGATTCGCGGCGTGCGGCCGCCGATCGGGCCGCACGCCGGATGAGGAAGGTGGAAAGCACGGCTGCGCGACGCGGCAGCCATCCGCTGAAACGGTAGCGGCAGCGCACGATGCGCTGCCGCCTACGTCACTTCCTGCTTTTCTTGTCCTTCGATCGGGACTCGGACTTGCCGTCCTTCTTGTCCTTCTTCTTTTTCTTCTTCCCGCCGTCGTCGGCCGTCGCGAGCAGCGTGCCGCGGCACGACGCCGCGCCGCAATGGCACGCGTACTCGCGCTTGAGCGACTTCGTCAGCTTCGCATCGATCACGAGGCCGTAGTCGTAGAACAGTTCCTCTTCCGGCCCGATGTCGCGCAGCGCGTGGATGTACACGCGGCCTTTGACTTCCTCGGCTTCGCAGTTCGGCGCGCACGAGTGGTTGATCCAGCGCGCGCTGTTGCCGTCGATCTTGCCGTCGATCACCCCGCCCTCGTCCAGTGCGAAGTAGAACGTATGGTTCGGTTCGCTCGGGTCGTGCGGGTGGCGACGCAGTGCTTCCTTCCACGAAATTCGCTCGCCCTTGTATTCCACTACGCGCTCGCCGGCCTTGATCGGCGCCACGGCGAACACGCCCTTGCCGTGTACTCCCGAGCGGCGCACCGCGATCCTGCGTGAACTCATCGAACGAATCCTTGTGAAGACGACTTGAATGGAAGGCGGCCGCGATCGCGGCCTGGCGTCGCGCAAAACGAAAACGCGGCACCGGTCGGTGCCGCGTCGGGGCATGCGGCGAATCACCCGCATCCTACACGTTCACGATTGCTTCGTTCAACATCACGCGCAATATTGCGCGCGCGGTGCTCAACGCTGGCCGAATGCGATGTCGCCGAACAACGCCTTGTGCTCGCGCGGCTGCGAGCGCCAGTATTGCGGCGGCGCCGTCACCTGCGCACCGAGCTCGGCCGCCGCGTGCCATGGCCAGCGCGGGTCGTACAGCATCGCGCGCGCCATCGCGACGAAATCGGCATCGCCGGCCTCGATGAGCCGGTTCGCATGCGCGGGCTCGTTGATCAGGCCGACGGCGATCGTCGGCATGCCGACCGCGCGCTTGACCGCCTGCGCGAACGGCACCTGGTAGCCGGGCGACAGCGGAATCTTCTGCAGCGGCGACACGCCGCCGGACGACACGTCGATCCAGTCGCAGCCGCGGCGCTTCAGTTCGTGCGCGAACGCGATCGTATCGTCGAGCTCCCAGCCGCCTTCGACCCAGTCGGTCGCGGACACGCGCACGCCGACCGGCCGGTCCTCCGGAAACGCCGCGCGCACGATCTCGAAGATCTCGAGCGGAAAGCGCATGCGGTTTTCGAGTGAGCCGCCGTATTCGTCGGTGCGCTGGTTCGCGAGCGGCGACAGGAACTGGTGCAGCAGGTAGCCGTGTGCCGCATGCACCTCGATCGCGTCGATACCGAGCCGTGCGGCCCGCTTCGCCGACGCCGCGAACGCTTCGCGGATCCGGTTCAGGCCCGCGGCATCGAGTGCGAGCGGCGGCGTCTCGCCGTCCTTGTGCGGCACGGCCGACGGCGCATGCGGCAACCAGCCGCCGTCGGCAACCGACACGAGCTGACCGCCCTGCCAAGGCACGTTGCTCGATGCCTTGCGCCCCGCATGCGACAACTGCATCGCGACGCGGACCGGCGAATGCTTGCGGATCGCGGCCAGCACGGGCTTCAGCGCGGCTTCGGTCACGTCGTCCCAGAGGCCGAGGTCGCCATGCGTGATGCGTCCGTCGGGTTCCACCGCGGTCGCCTCGATGCAGAGCAGCCCCGCGCCCGACAGTGCGAGATGGCCGAGGTGGATCATGTGCCAGTCGGTCGCCTCGCCGCGTTCGGCCGAATACTGGCACATCGGGGAGATCACGATCCGGTTCGGAAGGGTCACGCCGCGCAGCGTGAACGGGGAAAACAGCGCAGTCATGGAGGCCGCTCGCCAGGAAAGGAAAGAGCGAACGAGCGTAGCACGCAGGCTGCAAGCGTGCAGAAGGCGCACCCGGCAGTAAGCGGATGGTCAGGTACGGCCGGCGGCCGGTTGCCGATAATGGAGAAAAGGTAGCGCATACGGCGATGCGCCGGCCTGCAACGGATGCGGGCCGGGCAGCACCTCGCGGCGAACGGCGCCGCCGCTGGCAGCGTCAGAGTCCGACGCTGTCGAGCCACTCCGCGAACATGCGTCGCGCGGCCGCCTCGAGCGCGGGGCCGTGCTGAGCGGTATCGGCGCGCAACTGGCGCGCGTCGATGCCCGGCGTCGCCGCGATTTCTCCGGCGTTCGCGATCAGCCACGGTTCGAAGCGGTCGGTGCGGATTTCCGGATGGCATTGCAGCGCCAGCACGTGCTGGCCCCATGCGAATGCCTGGTGACGGCAGGCCGGTGTCGATGCGAGATGCATCGCCCCGCCCGGCAGGTCGAACGTGTCGCCATGCCAGTGCAGCATCGACGTCGCCGCACCATCGAGATGGCGCAGCGGCGATGCGCGGCCGGCGTCGGTGAGCGTCAGCGGCGCCCAGCCGAGTTCGTGCTGCGCGGCCGGATAGACACGCGCACCGAGCGCCCGGGCGATGAACTGCGCGCCGAGGCAGATCCCGAGGATCGGCAACCCGGCGTCGATGCGCTTGCGCACGAGCGCCGCGAGCGGCGCGATCGTCGGATACTGCGCATCGTCGTACACGCTGAGCGGCCCGCCGAGCACCACGAGAAGCGAAGGCTCGAGCACGTCGAGCACCTCGACCCGCGATGACCCGACGTCGACGTAGCGCACCCGCCGGCCCCGTTCGCCGAGCACCTGCTCGAAGCTCCCGAGATCCTCGAAATGCACGTGGCGGATCGCCACGACTTCAGCGTTCATCATCGGCCTCCCGGTCGATCGACGGACGTCAGCCTGCGAAAATCTTCCAGGTCTTCTTCTGCGTCGCCGCGTCGGCTTCTTCCTGCACCGAGCAGTCGAGACGCAGATCGCTGTCCGACATCGAGATGTCGAGCGCCGCGCAGTGATGCACGGTCTTCTTCGACAGCTTGCCCGGCTGGAAGTGGGCGCACGTCAAGCACATGCGCTGCGGCGGCGTCGCACCGGCCACCTGCAGTTCGCGCAGCGTCTTCAGCAGCGCGCGATACAGTGCGCCCTGCTCGTCCGCGCCGAGCTTGCCGACCGCTTTCGTCAGGAATTCAGGCCATTGCAGTGCCTTCTTCGCGGCCGTCCGGCCACGGGCCGACAGGCGCACGGCCAGCGCGCGGCCGTCGTCCAGCGCACGGCGCTTCTCGACGAGACCCTTGGTCTCGAGCGTGCTCACCGCATCGCTCGTGGTCGCCGCGGTCAGCTGCGTCTCGCGCGCGATCTCGCCGAGCCGCATCGGGCCCTTGCGCTGCAGCAGCAGCACGAGGATCTCGCCCTGCGTCGGCGTCAGGCCAGCGCCTTCCGCCCAATCCCATGCCTGGCTTCGCATGGCCGTACTCAACCGCAGCAGGCTGTGGGTCACACGTCCCGAAGCCTGATTCCCGTAAACGCCTTCGCTCATAGTCTTTTCGCTTTGCCGCCGCCCGGTTTGCCGAGCGGCCGTAGTGTGGAGATCGAATGTCTATCTCAAAACAGACACGCTCTTGCGAGTGCGTCAGCACGGCCGTCGCGAGGGCACACGCGGCGGTCGCGTTCGCGGCGACCGGTAAGACACTCATCGTTCCGGTGTCCGCAAAGCCGACATTCTAAGCGAGAGCGGAAAATCGCACAGCTAAGTTATCCCCTTCATTCTGTGGAAAATCACTGGATAACCAAAATTTTTCGTTGTGCCTGCAATGCCGAACGCCCGCCAAACGGTGCGTATGGGCATTTTCCTGTTCGGATCGGCCATCGGGCCGACCGCAATGATCCACCGGGTTATCCCGCGCACAGATCGTTGACTTTGCAGCGGAATATCAGGTTATCCACAGATTTTCAGGACAACCGGCAACGATTTCGGCCGCAATCGGGGCCGCCGGTCGTTCAGTGAATCGCGACTCGGTCGAGCCCGTAATCTGCAAAACATTTTTTCACTCGCGCCAACGTAAGCACTGCTGGCGGACCGTCTCATTGAGCGATTTTTCCTGTTTGAAAACGGTTCTCAACCACGATGCGTCGTTTACGCGCGCCTTGGCCAGCGCGCCGATCTCGTCGAGCGCCGCCCGCGAGCCAAGCGCGGCCGCATGCGGCGCGATCCGGTCGAGCGTGTCGAGGATGTCTTCGGCGATCGTGCGGCGCTCACCCGTCTGAGGATTCACGCAGGTGCCCTCGAGCCCGAAGCGGCACGCCTCGAAACGGTTGAACGTGTAGACGAGGTAGTCGTCCTCCGACAGCTTCAGCGGCCGGTCGGTCAGCAGGTAGCGCGCGAGCGTCTGGATGTAGCAGGCGATCGCCGCCGCGCGGTCGACCGACAGCGGCGTGTCCATCACGCGCACCTCGATCGTCCCGTAGCCGGGCTTCGGCCGGATGTCCCAGTAGAAGTCCTTCATCGAGTTGACGACGCCGGTGTTCACCATCTTCGTGAAGTACTCCTCGAAGCTGTCCCAGGTCAGCACGAACGGCGCGCGGCCCGACAGCGGGAACGCGAACACCGAATTCAGGCGTGCCGAATGGAAACCGGTGTCGACGTTCTGCACGAACGGCGACGACGCGGACAGCGCGATGAAGTGCGGGATGAAACGCGACATCGAGTGCAGCAGGAACAACGCGCTGTCGGGATCGGGGCAGCCGATGTGCACGTGCTGGCCGAACACGGTGAACTGCTTGGCGAGATAGCCGTACAGCTCGGAGATGTACTGGAAGCGCGGTGCATCGTAGATCTGCCGGTCGCTCCATTGCTGGAATGCATGGGTGCCACCGCCGGCCAGCCCGACGTTGAGCTGGTCGGCCGCCTTCACGAGCACGTCGCGGATCGCGTGCAGCTCGCTCACCGCCTGCTCGTGCGAATGGCAGATGCCGGTCGACAGCTCGATCATGCTCTCGGTGATTTCCGGCGTGATGTTGCCCGGAAAGGTCTCGCCCTGGATCAGGCGCATCAGGTCGGATGCCGCTTTGGTCAGGTCGTAGTTGTGCGTGTTGACGACCTGGATCTCCAGTTCGACACCGAACGTGAACGGCTCGGAATTGACGAAGGTTTCGAGTGCCATGGCAGGTTCCGGAATCAGTTGCTGTCGCTGCGCTCACCGACCGCCGACAGGCAGCGGTAGACGATGAACGGGCTGACGAGCTGCAGGATCACGATCGTGCACATCACGATCGCGCGCAGGTGCGGGTCGAAATTCGGATAGAGCTGGTAGGTGTCGTCGACGAGCAGGTACGACAGCGCGGACATCGGCGTGAGCGCGATGCCGAGTGCGATGCCCTGCTTCATCCCGATGCCGCTCGGCTTCGCGAACGCGACGACGCCGGCCAGCTTCGCGACGAGCCGCGTAATGATCAGCACGATTGCAAGCAGGCCGCCGAGCGCGATATCGCCCCACGTGAACGACGTGAGCGTGAGCACGAACAGGACCACCGTCAGCAGCCAGCCGGCCGTGCCGAAATGCTCGGGCCACAGTTGCGGGCGTGCTTCGAGGTTCTTCACGATGATGCCGGCGAGCAGCAGCGTGAGCAGCGTCGACAGCTTCAGTGCCTGGGCGACGGCGATCGCGAGCATCACGAGCCCGAACAACGCAACGAACGAATGCTCGTCGCGCATCGTCGCGGTCATGTGGCGGAACAGGTAGTTGCACGAACGCGCAACGACATACGCGACGATGAACGAACCGGCGATCAGGTAGAGCGGCTGCAGGATCGTCGCGAACACGTTGCCGTACGCTTCCTGGTGGAGCCAGCTCGTCACGAGCTTGGTCAGCACGATCGCATAGACGCTGTTGAGCGCGGTGAGCGTGATGAGGCGTTGCGACACCTGCCCTTCCGCACGCAGCTCGGTCTTCAGCTGGATCACCATCGACGGCGATGTCGCGATCGCGATCGCCGACAGCACCAGCGCGACCATCCCCGATACGCCGAGCGCGAGCATCACGAACAGCACCAGCACGAACGTCAGCGTGGCTTCGGCCAGGCTCGAAGCGACGAGCCACGGATTGCGCCGGATCCAGCGCAGGTCGAGACGGCTGCCGAGCTCGAACAGCAGCAGGCCGAGCGCGACGTCGATCAGCAGTCGCGAGGTTTCGTCGGTGCTTGCATCGATCACGCCGAATCCGAACGATCCGGCGATGAGACCGATCACCGCATAACCGGTGATGCGAGGCAGGCGCCATGCGCGATAGCACAGCTCGCCACACAGGCCGGCCGCGAACAGCGCGAGCCCGGCCCAGAACACGGCATCCGGCGTGAGCGGCCAGTTGGGCAGGAATGAGAACGCCGACTTCATCGTGGTGACTTCTCCTTTGGAAGCGACCGCCAGCGACGCGGGGTCAAGCGTCAGAAATGGATACGCGCCGGCTGGGTATCGCCCCGAATGTGATTGTTGTGTCGACGACGGCGGGACATGGGATCCGCCTTTTCCGCCACAGGGCGGAAAGTCGTTCAGGTTGCCGATCTGGATTGTCGGCCTGGTGTGTGAACGGACTGCGCAGTCTCGAAGATTCAGATTCGAAATCGTGCCGACCGTTCCATTGAAGCATGTCCGGCGCCTGGCCGGATGAACGCGAAGGAAACCGATTGTGCCACAGCTTTTTCGGTCTGGAACCCATTGAATCGACTCGCGGCGCTGTGCGGCACCGCAGGTCTTTGGTTTCAAAGGTTTACTTGTATATATACGTAGTAGAAGTTAACAAAGGACGCACAGTTCTGTGGATAACTTCAGTTTACGTCGACGGATCAAGGTGTTGAAGCGCCCATAACCCATTGCACAGACTGTTCGTGCACAGAGGTTTGAGTTGAGCAACTTTCGGGCCGTCTCACAGCTGTGCCGAGTTGCTCAGTTTACGTCCACTGTGATTGCACACGAAGTGCGTGCCGATTCCGCGCGGTTATCCACAGCGTCGAGTGGATAACCTTGCGCGAAAAAGTCTGGAAACTGTGAGTGGCTCAGGTGAGCGGTCAGCCGTCCTGGCCGACGCGGCGCGCGCGCAACGCGCGGATCAGGAAGCGTGCGGGATCGACGGCATCGGCGAGTTCGCGCTCGAGCGGCCACGGCTCGCCTTCGAGTTGCGATGCAATTAGTTCGGCGCCGAGTGCGGCCCATACGAGGCCCCGCGAGCCGAAGCCGAATGCGCCGTAGAGCCCGGGCAGGCGCGGCAGGTCGCGCGCTTGCGCACCGCTGAGCGCGCGTGCATTGGCGACGGCGCCTGCTTCGTCCGCGAGCGGGCCGAGCAGCGGCAGGCGGTCGCCGACGACCCAGCGGAACGCGACGCGGCCGCGCAGTGTGTCGGGATCCGGCAGGTTGCCGATCAGGCCCGGTAGCAGATGCCGTACGCGCTCGATATTTTCGAGGTGGCCGGCTGCGCGCATCGCGGGATCGACATCGTCGGGTTCGAACGTCGCGCCGATCAGCAGCGTACCGTCGTCGAGCGGCACCGCGTAACCGTCGCCGATCGTCGGGCACGGCAGCGGCGCCGTGGTGCCAGGTGGCAGCAACGTGAGCTGGCCGCGCACCGGTTGCAGCGCGACATGCTGCAGCCCGGCGAGACGCGCGGCGTCGCCGGCATTCGCGAGCACGACGACGGGCGCTTCGGCCAGCGTGCCGCCCGCGTCGTCGAGCGCATGCCATGCGTCGCCCCGCCGTTCGAGTCGTGCAACGCGGGTGGAAGCGAGCAAGCGCACGCGCTCGCCGGCCGCCGCGTATTGGGCCGCGCAAAGGCCGGCCGGCCAGACGGCGCCGCCGTGCGGAAACAGCAGGCCGCCCTGCGCGACCGGCAGGTTCAGATGGGCGCGCGCGGCATCGGCGTCGAGCAGCGACACATAGTCGGACGGCGCGCCGAACGCATCGAATGCATCGCGCATCCGTGCGAAATCCTCGGCCGATTCCGCGAGATGGATCATCCCGTGCGTGCTGCGCGCGAATGCGTGGCCCGCACGTTCGAGTGCGCGCCAGCGCGCGATCGCGTGCAGGAAGCCGCCGCGCGTGAGCCGGCTCGCGACGTTGTCGTCGCGTGTCATCAGCGGATGGAATACGCCGGCCGGATTGCCCGACGCTTCGCTCGCGATCCGGTCGTGCCGCTCAATCAGCGTGACTTCCCAGCCGCGCGCGGCCATGCGTTCGACGACCGCGCAGCCCGCCAGGCCCGCGCCGATCACGATCGCGCGACGTGTCGCAACAGGCAGTGCGAGCGGCGGCTCGTGCCGGCGCGCGCGCCAGCGCGGCGCATATTCGCCGACGAGCAGATCGTCGACCTCGCGATACGTGAAACCCGATTTGCCGAGTGCGTGTTTCAACACGTCGGAATTCGCATGCGCTGCAAACGTCGCGTGTTCGCCGGCGATTTTCGAGAGCGCGCGAACCACGTCGGTCGATCGGAGATCCGCGTCGCTCGATGATGCGAAGCCGTCGACACAGAACGCGTCGGCGCGCGCAACGATCTTTCCCAGCATGTCGATCGCATCGCCGAACGCGAGCGTGAGCACGACGCGCCCTTCGTCGAATTCGAGCCGGTGCAGGCCCGGCACGAGCATCGGCCACGCGTCGGCAAGCGCATCGACATTCGCCGACATGGTTGTGTCCGCAACGATATGCGAAGCTGCGCGGCGCAGGTCGTCGCGCGAGAACGGATGCGGTTCGACTGCGACAAAATGCAGCCGCTCGCAGCGCGCGGGATCGTCGCGCCACGCGGCCCAGGCCGCGAGGAAGCTGCCGCCCGCGCCGAATCCGGTCGCGACGATCGTGAACGTGCGGCGGCCCTGCCAGCGCGTCGGCAGCCCGTTGCCCGCGACGAACACGCGATGCGCAAGCGCACCTGATGTGCCGCGATGGAGATCGCCGAACTCGGGCGAGACGAGCGTGCCGTCGTCGCGAAGCGCGAATGTGGCGGGAACAAGTCGGTCGGTCATGCGAAACAAAAAACGTGGCAGCCAAGCCTGGCAAGGGATTGCGCGGGGCCGTCCGTCCGGTCGTTGGAAAAAGCCAACGGGGCGGCGCTCGGGCGGACCGCGCTGCGTATCCTGTCCGGTTGGCGCTGGTCAAAAAACGGGCAGTCGATGATTCATTCGGCGAAATACCGATGAAAATCTTTGAAACCCTTGTCGTTATTGGGTTTGCGCTGCGCTATCATAGCAACGCCGTACCGCGGGGTGGCCGCCGGCTAACCGGAAGGCGCGTCGCGCGGGCCAGGATTCGGCGCTGTGTCGTCGGAGTCTGACTCTCGACGGCACGGTTCGCGCACGTATAATCGGCGCGTTCGCGCTGTTCGTGTCAACCTAACCTGATAAAGGAACCTTAATGAACAAACAGGAACTGATCGACGCCGTCGCCGCCCAAACGGGCGCCAGCAAGGCTCAAACCGGCGAAACGCTGGACACGCTGCTCGAAGTCATCAAGAAGGCCGTGTCGAAGGGTGATGCGGTTCAGCTGATCGGCTTCGGCAGCTTCGGTTCGGGCAAGCGCGCAGCACGTACGGGCCGCAACCCGAAGACCGGCGAAACCATCAAGATCCCGGCAGCCAAGACGGTCAAGTTCACGGCTGGCAAGGCGTTCAAGGACGCCGTCAACAAGCGTTAAACCAGCGCCTGTTCCAAGAAAAACCCGCCTTTCGGCGGGTTTTTTGTTGGGCGCGCGCGGCATTTTCGCCACAGTCCGCGCCCCTCTTGCAAGATTTAACGGTTGTTCTTACAACGCGTTACACGTGCACGATCTGCGTGTCGCCGTGATCGTCGTCATCGTGCGAATCGACATCCCACGCCGGGAACGGATCGTCGAACGCATGCCATCCCGCCGCGCCGAGTGCAAATTCCGCATCGGTCAGCAGGCACGCATCGAGCTTCTCGCGCCATGCATCCGCATCGAGCGCGATGCCGATCAGCACGAGTTCCTGCCGGCGATCGCCCACTGCGCGATCGTCGAGATCGCCGTGCCATTCCGCGCGGATTTCACCGAGCAGCTCGTCGTCGTCCGGCCATTCCGCGCGATCCTGCGCAGCCCACCAGAGGCCCGCCGGGCCATGCCGGCATACGCCGCCCGCCTGCGACAGCGAGCCCGCGATGTCGTTGCGCGTCGCAAGCCAGAAGAAGCCCTTGCTGCGCAGCACGCCCGGCCACTCCTGGTGCAGCAGCGCCCAGAGTCGCGCCGGATGAAACGGCCGGCGCGCGCGGTAAACAAAATTGCCGATGCCGAATTCGTCGGCTTCGCCGTGCACGTGCGCATGATGTTCGTCATGGCAGTCCGGGTCGTCGCAATGCGTGTGATCGTGATCGAGCGACGCGAGCCAGCCCGGTGCGTTCGCGGCTTCGTCGAAATCGAAGCGGCCCGTGTTCAGCACTTCATCGAGCGGCACGTTGCCGAACGTCGACACGACCTGGTGCGCGCGCGGATTGAGTCGCGCGAGGATGTGCTGCAGGCGTGCGAGGTCGTCCGCGGCGACGAGGTCGGCCTTGTTGATCACCAGCACGTCGCAGAATTCGATCTGCTCGATCAGCAGCTCGACGAGCGTGCGGTCGTCCTCTTCCGATGCGGCGATTCCGCGCGTCGCGAGCGCGTCGTCCGAGCCGTAGTCGCGCAGGAAGTTGTAGGCGTCGACCACGGTGACGAGCGTGTCGAGCCGCGCGATTGCCGACAGCGACGTGCCGTCGTCGTCGACGAACGTGAAGGTTTCGGCGATCGGCATCGGCTCCGCGATCCCGGTCGATTCGATCATGATCGCGTCGAAGCGGCCTTCGGACGCGAGCGTGCGGATCTCGACGAGCAGGTCGTCGCGCAGCGTGCAGCAGATGCAGCCGTTCGACATCTCGACGAGGCGTTCCTCGACGTGCGACAGCGCCTGCGCGTCGCGCACGAGCGATGCGTCGATGTTGACCGCCGCGAGATCGTTGACGATCACGGCGACTTTCAGGCCCGCGCGGTTCGCGAGGATGTGGTTGAGCAGCGTGGTCTTGCCGGCGCCGAGGAAGCCGGACAGCACGGTGACGGGCAACGGCTGGTTCATTGCCGGATTCATAGCGATATGCACCAACGGAAAAATTGAAAAAGCGGCCGTGGCGCCCTTCCGGGGCGCGATCGTCCCGCGAGCGGGCGAAATTGCGGCGTGAGCCCGCATTGTGCATCAAACGCGCGCCGGCCGGCCGGTACGGCGTCAGGCCGCGCTGCGCCGCCGCGTCATTGCACGGGCGGCAGCAGCTTCCACTGCGTCAGGATGCCGGCGATCTGCCGCGCGTACTTGTCGCGCAGCGACGGGGTTTCCGAATGATAGGCGCCGACCGCCTGCCACGTGTTGCCGTAGCGGTTCATCTTCTGCTTGAGATGCCACGCGGCGATGTAGACGTTCTTGCACGGCTCCATCAGCGTGTCGCGGCCGATCCCGTAGCGCGACAGCGTCGGCAGGTGGATCGAATTGATCTGCATCAGGCCGTAGTCGACCGAGCCGTTCGTGTTCTTGTTCAGCGCGGCGGGGCGGTTGCGCGACTCCTGCCACGCGATCGCGCGCAGGATCAGCGGATTGACCTGCTGATATTTAGCGGCCTCGTCGAAACAGTCCGCGCGAGCGTTCGCGCTGGCGAAACACACGCCGGCGGCGATTAACGCAATCGAAACGAACCGTCTGTTCATGGTGCGAAATCGCGAAGAAAATGCGTGAGGGTCGGGAAAACCCGTGCCTGTTATTCATGCGACAAGAATCGTGCCGCCCGTATCATACCGACAGTCCGTCAGCTTGCGACATACAGGAATACGGCAGCCCGGTTATACCGCATTTCCGTGTCGATTCTTCATGAAACGGGGGCGATGGCCGGCATGCCGAGAATAGCGTCAAAGCTTACATATTGCATACGGCTCGCCCGATACATGTCGTATGTGAGACAGTCCTCGGATCAATGTGATATTTCGGACATGAAAAACTGCTAATGTCGCCTCTTTCGGACTTGGATCCCAGCACTACCGCCGGAAGTGGCCTGAGCCGGCATCGACCCATTCATCCATGACAAGAAATCGCTTCGTTATGCGGCGTGTCGCCACGACCCTGATCGTCGCCGGCATCATCGTCTCGCAGGCCGCCTACGCTCAGGTCACGCTCAACTTCGTGAATGCGGATATCGACCAGGTCGCCAAGGCGATCGGCGCCGCAACCGGCAAGACCATCATCGTCGACCCGCGCGTGAAGGGGCAGCTCAACCTCGTCGCCGAACGGCCGGTGCCGGAAGACCAGGCGCTGAAGACGCTGCAGTCGGCGCTGCGCATGCAGGGCTTCGCGCTCGTGCAGGATCACGGCGTGCTGAAGGTCGTGCCCGAGGCCGACGCGAAACTGCAGGGCGTGCCGACCTACGTCGGCAATGCGCCGCAGGCGCGCGGCGACCAGGTGATCACGCAGGTGTTCGAGCTGCACAACGAATCGGCGAACAACCTGCTGCCCGTGCTGCGGCCGCTGATCTCGCCGAACAACACGGTCACCGCCTACCCGGCGAACAACACGATCGTCGTGACCGACTACGCGGACAACGTGCGGCGCATCGCGCAGATCATCTCGGGCGTGGACAGCGCCGCGGGCGCGCAGGTGCAGGTCGTGCCGCTGCGCAATGCGAACTCGATCGACCTTGCCGCGCAACTGCAGAAAATGCTCGACCCGGGCGCGATCGGCAACAGCGATGCGACGCTGAAGGTGTCGGTCACGGCCGACCCGCGGACCAACTCGCTGATGCTGCGCGCATCGAGCGCGTCGCGCCTTGCGGCCGCGAAGCGGCTCGTGCAGCAGCTCGACGCGCCGAGCGCGGTGCCCGGCAACATGCACGTCGTGCCGCTGCGCAACGCGGACGCGGTGAAGCTCGCGAAGACGCTGCGCGGGATGCTCGGCAAGGGCAGCGGCAGCGACAGCGGCTCGTCGGCGTCGTCCAACGATGCGAACAGCTTCAACCAGAGCGGCGGCTCGTCGTCGAGCGGCAACTTCTCGACCGGCACGTCGGGCACCCCGCCGCTGCCGTCGGGCAGCCTCGGCGGCTCGTCGTCCTCGTCGTACGGCAGCGGTTCGTCGTCCGGCGGCAGCCTCGGCAGCGCCGGCCTGCTCGGCGGCGACAAGGACAAGGGTGACGACAACCAGCCGGGCGGGATGATCCAGGCCGATGCGGCGACCAACTCGCTGATCATCACCGCGTCGGATCCGGTTTACCGGAACCTGCGCTCGGTGATCGACCAGCTCGATGCGCGGCGCGCGCAGGTCTATATCGAAGCGCTGATCGTCGAGCTGAACTCGACGACGCAGGGCAACCTCGGCATCCAGTGGCAGGTGGCGAGCGGCCAGTTCCTCGGCGGCACGAACCTGAACCCCGGGCTGGGCCTGGGCAACAGCATCATCAACCTGACGGCGGGCGGCGTGACCAGCGCCGCAGGCGGCGTCACCGGGGGCGGGCTGGCCAACAATCTCGGGGCGCTGAGCCAAGGGCTCAACATCGGCTGGCTGCACAACATGTTCGGCGTGCAGGGGCTCGGTGCGCTGCTGCAGTATTTCGCGGGTGTGAGCGACGCGAACGTGCTGTCGACGCCGAACCTGGTCACGCTCGACAATGAGGAAGCGAAGATCGTCGTCGGCCAGAACGTGCCGATCGCGACCGGCTCGTATTCGAACCTGACGAGCGGCACGACGAGCAATGCGTTCAATACCTACGACCGTCGCGACGTCGGCCTGACGCTGCACGTGAAGCCGCAGATCACCGAAGGCGGGATCCTGAAGCTGCAGCTCTACACGGAAGATTCGGCGGTCGTCAGCGGCACGACGAATGCGCAGACCGGCCCGACCTTCACGAAGCGCTCGATCCAGTCGACGATTCTCGCGGACAACGGCGAGATCATCGTGCTTGGCGGCTTGATGCAGGACAACTACCAGGTGTCGAACAGCAAGGTGCCGTTGCTCGGCGACATTCCGTGGATCGGCCAGCTGTTCCGTTCGGAATCGAAGGTGCGCCAGAAGACCAACCTGATGGTGTTCCTGCGCCCCGTGATCATCTCCGATCGCAGCACCGCGCAGGAAGTCACGTCCAACCGCTACGACTACATCCAGGGCGTAACGGGTGCATACAAGTCGGACAACAACGTGATCCGCGACAAGGACGATCCGGTCGTCCCGCCGATGCCGATCGGCCCGAGCCAGGGCGGCACGGCCGCGGGCAACCTGTTCGATCTCGACAAGATGCGTCGCCAGCAGCTGCAGCGCCAGGTCGTGCCCGTGCCGGCCCAGCCGTTGCCGGAAGCGACGCCCGCGCAGCCGCAGAGCGTGCCGCAGCAGACGGTACCGCAACGGCCGCTGACGGCCACGCCGGGAGCGTCGCAGTGAGCGACGTGCTCGCGTCTTCCGCCCACGACGGCGCGCCGGGCGAACGGCAGCCGCCGTCGCCGCTCGCCGCGCGCCTGTTGCCGTACGGCTTCGCGAAGAGCGGCCAGGTGCTGATCGCGCATCAGCTCGACGACACGCTCGAGGTGTGGATCAGCGAACGCACGAGCGACGCCGCGCTTGCGGAGATCGCGCGCAACTTCGGCTCGATCTCCGTGCATCGCGTGCCGGCCGACGAGCTCGTGCAGGCAATCAACCATGCGTACGCGCGCCAGGACGGCAGCGCCGCGCAGGTGGTCGGCGAGGTCGAAGGCGAAGTCGACCTGTCGCGGCTGATGCAGGACATCCCCGAAGTCGAGGATCTGCTCGAATCGGAAGACGATGCACCGATCATCCGGATGATCAACGCGCTGCTCACGCAAGCGGCGCGTGAACAGGCATCGGACATTCACATCGAGCCGTTCGAGAACGCATCGGTCGTGCGCTTTCGCGTCGACGGCACGCTGCGCGACGTCGTGCGGCCGAAGAAGGCGCTGCACGGCGCGCTGATCTCGCGGATCAAGATCATGGCGCAGCTCGACATCGCGGAGAAGCGCCTGCCGCAGGACGGCCGCATCACGCTGCGCGTCGGCGGCCGGCCGGTCGATGTGCGGGTGTCGACGCTGCCGACCGGGCACGGCGAGCGTGCGGTGCTGCGTCTGCTGGAAAAGGATGCGCAGCGCCTGAACCTCGAGGCCCTCGGGATGGGCCGCGACACGCTCGTGCAATTCGACAAGCTGATCGCGCGACCGCACGGCATCGTGCTCGTCACGGGCCCGACGGGTTCGGGCAAGACGACCACGCTGTATGCGTCGATGTCGCGGCTCGAAACCGCGACGACCAACATCATGACCGTCGAGGACCCGATCGAATACGACCTCGGCGGCATCGGCCAGACGCAGGTGAACGAGCGGATCGGGATGACCTTTGCCCGTGCGCTGCGTTCGATCCTGCGCCAGGACCCGGACGTGATCATGATCGGCGAAATCCGCGACCTCGAAACCGCGCAGATCGCGGTGCAGGCATCGCTGACGGGCCACCTCGTGCTCGCGACGCTGCACACGAACGATGCGGCGTCGGCCGTCACGCGTCTGACCGACATGGGCGTCGAGCCCTACCTGCTTGCGTCGTCGCTGCTCGGCGTGCTCGCGCAGCGGCTCGTGCGGCAGCTCTGCCCCGTCTGCAAGGAAGAGCGCCAGGAAGAAGGCCGCACCGTGTGGCATCCGGTCGGCTGCGACAAGTGCGGGCATTCGGGTTATTCGGGCCGGCGCGGTGTGTACGAACTGCTGCTGGTCGACGAGTCGATCCGCTCGCTGATCCACCGCAACGCGGCCGACGCGGAGATTCTTGCCGCCGGCCGTGCGGAAGGGATGCGCACGCTGCGCGACGACGCCGAGCGCTGGCTCGCGTCCGGCGCGACGTCACTCGAGGAAGTGCTGCGCGTGACGGGAGGCGCATAGCGCGATGCCGGCATTCCGTTTCGAAGCAATCGATGCGGCGGGCCGCGCGCAGAAAGGCGTCATCGATGCCGACAGCGCGCGTGCCGCGCGCGGCCAGCTGCGCACGCAGGGTCTTACGCCGCTCGTCGTCGAGCCGGCCGCCAGCGCGACGCGCGGGGCGCGGTCGCAGCGGCTCGCGTTCGGCCGCAAGCTGTCGCAGCGCGAACAGGCGATCCTCACGCGCCAGCTCGCGAGCCTGCTGATCGCGGGGCTGCCGCTCGACGAGGCGCTCGGCGTGCTGACCGAGCAGGCCGAGCGCGACTACATCCGCGAACTGATGGCCGCGATCCGCGCCGAGGTGCTCGGCGGCCATTCGCTCGCGAATGCGCTGGGCCAGCATCCGCGCGACTTCCCGGAAATCTACCGTGCGCTCGTCGCGGCGGGCGAGCACACCGGCAAGCTCGGCATCGTGCTGTCGCGCCTGGCCGACTACATCGAGCAGAGCAACGCGCTGAAGCAGAAGATCCTGCTTGCGTTCACGTATCCAGGGATCGTCACGCTGATCGCATTCGGCATCGTCACGTTCCTGCTGAGCTACGTCGTGCCGCAGGTCGTCAACGTGTTCGCGAGCACGAAGCAGCAGCTGCCCGTGCTGACGATCGTGATGATGGCACTGTCGGATTTCGTGCGGCACTGGTGGTGGGCGATCCTGATCGCGGTCGTGCTCATCGTGTGGTTCGTGAAGGCGACGCTGTCGCGCGACGGGCCGCGCCTCGCGTTCGACCGCTGGGTGCTGACCGCGCCGCTCGCGGGCAAGCTCGTGCGCGGCTACAACACGGTGCGCTTCGCGAGCACGCTCGGCATCCTCACCGCGGCGGGCGTGCCGATCCTGCGCGCGTTGCAGGCGGCCGGCGAGACGCTGTCGAACCGCGCGATGCGCGCGAACATCGACGACGCGATCGTACGCGTGCGCGAAGGCTCCGCGCTGTCGCGCGCGCTGAACAACGTGAAGACGTTTCCGCCGGTGCTCGTGCACCTGATCCGTTCAGGCGAAGCGACGGGTGACGTGACGACGATGCTGGATCGCGCGGCCGAAGGTGAGGCGCGCGAGCTCGAGCGTCGCACGATGTTCCTGACGAGCCTGCTCGAGCCGCTGTTGATCCTGGCGATGGGCGGCATCGTGCTCGTGATCGTGCTGGCCGTGATGCTGCCGATCATCGAGCTGAACAACATGGTGCAGTGACGGCCTGACCGTTGGTCGGGCCGTCGCCTTCTGCTTTAGCGCACGTAGATCGCCGGGGACGGCGTGTTGGCGGGAAGCTGGACTTCGGTGCGGGCACCGTTGCGCTCGACGATGATCGAGCGGGGGCGGACTTCGGCGAGCTTCGCGCCGGACGTGACGTCCGCGCCGAGCGACACGGCGCGCGGCGGTTCGCCACCGATACCGACGATCGCGGCACCGCCGTGGTCGAGCGCAAGGATGCCGAACAGGTGGATGTCCTGCACGGGATTCTTGTCGAGCTGACCGCCGAAGAGCGCCGCGGCGTCCTCGGTGCGGATCGGCAGCCGCGCGGCGGCGGCGGGCAGCGGCGCTTCGCGGGCTGACAGCGTGACGACCCAGTAGGTGGCCGTCGCGCACAAACCCGCGAAGAGGGCTAGGGAGAGGATCCGGATCGAGAGCGCGTTCATGCGCGCTATTGTACGGATGTATGTGAAATTTGCGTTGGGTGAAAGCCCTCGGCAATGCGCGCCTTACAATGCGTGCTCCGCGCCCGCGGGTTCGGAAGGTTGCCGTCAGGCAATCGTCCGGTGCGCCGGGTGCGTCACTCAACCAACGACATTTTTTGGAAAGAGGTAGTCAGTCATGCAAACGTGGATCACTCGCCGCAACGCGGCCGTGCGTCGTCAGCGCGGTTTCACGCTGATCGAGATCATGGTGGTGGTCGCGATCCTCGGGATCCTGGCGGCGCTGATCGTGCCGAAGATCATGAGCCGTCCGGACGAGGCACGCCGCATCGCCGCGAAGCAGGACATCGGCACGATCATGCAGGCGCTCAAGCTGTACCGTCTCGACAACGGCCGCTACCCGACCCAGGATCAGGGCCTGAACGCGCTGATCCAGAAGCCGTCCACCGATCCGATCCCGAACAACTGGAAGGACGGCGGCTATCTCGAGCGCCTGCCGAACGATCCGTGGGGCAACGGGTACAAGTACCTGAACCCGGGCGTGCACGGCGAGATCGACGTGTTCAGCTACGGCGCCGACGGCAAGGAAGGCGGCGAAGGCAACGACACCGACATCGGTTCGTGGCAATAAGCGCTCACTGACCGGCCCGACGCTTCGTTCCCGTTCTTCATGCTCGCCATTCGCACGACCTTCCGCTGCGGCCGCGATCGCCGTGTGCGTCGCGGCGCGGCTTCGTCCGTGCCGGCGCGGGCCGACGGCGGGCAGGCGTTGCACGGTGCGCGGCGTCATCGCGCGCGCGGCTTCACGCTACTCGAAATGCTGGTCGTGCTCGTGATCGCGGGGCTGCTCGTGTCGCTCGCGTCGCTGTCGCTCACGCGCAATCCGCGCACCGACCTGCGCGAGGAAGCGCAGCGCATCGCGCTGCTGTTCGAGACGGCCGGCGACGAAGCGCAGGTGCGTGCCCGGCCGATCGCGTGGCTGCCGACTGCGCACGGCTTTCGTTTCGACGTGAGCTCGCCCGACGGCTGGCGCACACTGCGCGACGACCTGCTGCGCCCGCGCGACTGGGACGGTGGCGTCACGGGCGCCGACATCGACTATCCGGGGTCCGACACGCATGCGAATCGTGTGGTGTTCGGTACCGAGAGCATCGACACGCCGGTGCGCGTGACGCTGCATTCGGCCGTCGGCAGCGCGACGATCGTCGGCACCGGCAACGGCCGCTACGAGGTGCAATGACGATGCGTCGTCGCCTGCCCTCTTCTGTTTCCTCATCGCGCCCCTCAAGGGGACTTCCTTCGGGCCGTGGTTTCACGATGATCGAAGTGCTGGTCGCGCTCGCGATCATCGCGGTCGCGCTCGCCGCGTCGATCCGTGCGGTCGGCACGATGGCGACCAACGCGTCCGATCTTCATCGCCGGCTGCTCGCCGGCTGGAGCGCCGACAACGCGCTCGCGCAGATACGGCTCACGCATGCGTGGCCGGAAATCGGCGAACAGAGTTTCGACTGCTCGCAAGGCAACGTGCAGCTCGTCTGCACGCAGCGCGTGAGCACCACGCCCAACCCGGTGTTCCGGCGCGTCCGGATTTCGGTGAGCATGCCCGGGCGGTCCGGTGTGCTCGCGCAGATGGTGACGGTGGTCGCGAATGAAACCAGCCGTCCGCTCTGATTCGCCGATGCGACGCCCGCTCGCCCGCCCCGCCCGCGGCTTCACGCTGATCGAGCTGATGATCGCGATCGCGATCCTCGCGGTGGTCGCGATCCTCGCGTGGCGCGGGCTCGACCAGATCATGCGCGGTCGCGACAAGGTCGCGGCCGCGATGGAAGACGAGCGCGTGTTCGCGCAGATGTTCGACCAGATGCGCATCGACGCGCGGCTCGCCGCGACCGACGACGAGGCCGGCCAACCGGCGATCGGTGTCGCCGGCAATACGCTGCAGATCGTCCGCGAACTCGAGGTGCCGGGCGCCGCGCCGCGGCTGCAGGTGGTCCGCTACCGGATCGCCGGCGGGCGCGTCGTGCGCTATGCGTCGCCGCCGATCGACGACGCGAACCGGCTGCGCAGCATGCTGAAGGACAGCAGTGTCGAAGGCTGGAACTGGGTCGCGCTGATGGGCGGCGTCGGCGCGATCGACGCGAAGCTGTACGTGCCGCGCGTGGGCTGGACCACCAACCTGCAGACGGCCGACGAAGCGCTTGCCCAGAACAACGATGCACTCAAGGTGCCGCAGATCGGCAACGCGCCGCCTGCGCGCGCGGTGACGGGGCTGCAGGTCAGCATCGGTGCGACGTCGCTGCGCGTGCCGGTCACGCGCATCTTCCTCGTCGGGGAATGACGATGCGCGCGCGCCCTCACCGCTCATGGCTTGCCGCCCGTGCCGCCGGTCGCGCACGGGCACGCGGCCGCCAGCGCGGCGCGGCGATCATCACCGCGCTGCTCGTCGTCGCGCTGTCGGCGATCCTCGTCTCGGGGATGCTGTGGCGCCAGCAGGTACAGATTCGCCGCATCGAGAACCAGCGCGTGATCGCGCAGGCGCAGTGGGTCGCGCGCGGCGCGCTCGACTGGACGCGGATGATCCTGCGCTCCGAAGGCGACACGGCGCCCGGCATCACGTATCTCGGCGGGATCTGGGGCGTGCCGATCGCGAAGACGAAGCTGTCGGACTTCCTCGGCCGGATCGGCGCGCCCAACGACAACGGCGGCGAAGACACCTATATCTCCGGCTCGATCGAGGACGCCCAGGCGAAGTTCAACCTGCGCAACCTCGTGGCGTCGCCGGCGCCCGGCGTGCTGCAGTTGAACGTCACGCAGGTCCAGGCGTTCCAGCGCCTGCTGACGACGCTCGGCTACGACGGCGCGTTGGCGAAGCGCATCGCGTTGCAGGTGCGCGCGAGCCTGCTGAATTCGGCGACGCGTTTCCAGATGCCGACGCTGCCGGGTGGCGGCACGGCGCCGCCGGTCACCGCGCCGGTGACAACCGATCAGCAGGGTGGCGGCGGCTTCACCGACGATCCCGGCATGACGGGCGGCGACCGCGGGCCCGCGCCGCTGATGATGACGGGCGTCGACAGCCTGCTCGACATCGACGGCGTGACGCCCGAGATGGTCGCGCGGCTGCGCCCGTTCGTCACCGTGCTGCCGACCACGACGCCCGTGAACATGAACACCGCGCCGGCCGAGGTGATCGCGGCGCTGATGCCGGGGATGAGCGTATCGTCCGCGCAGGCGCTCGTGTCGCGTCGCGAGACCGTGTTTTTCCGCAACGTCGGCGACGTGCAGCTCGCGCTGCGCGGCGCCGGTGCGCCGAACGTGACGCTCGACTCGAGCGTCATCGACGTCAATTCGAGCTATTTCATCGTGCATGGCCGGATCCAGCACGACCGCGCGGAGGTCGATCGCACCTCGCTCGTGTATCGTGATCCGACCACGCACTCGACACGGGTCGTGCGCATCCGCGACCAGCTATAACGACGCCAATCGGGAGAGGAGCTCTTGTGAGCACGTTGATTGTTTCTTTGCCGCCGCGCGAGCCTGCCGTGCCGTTGCAGGAATGGCAGTGGCCCGAGCTGCCGTTCACGCTCATCGACAAGGCCGGCCATGTGCAGCGTGCCGGCCGCGCCGCGCTCGCGCTGCTGCCGCGCGCGAATGCGACGGTGCTGATCGTCGCCGCGCGCGACGTGCTGCTGCTGGCCGCGACCGTGCCGCCGCTGAAGGGGCCGAAGCTGCGCCAGGCGCTGCCCAACATCGTCGAGGATCAGCTGATCCAGGATCCGCTCGGCTGCCATATCGCGCTCGATCCGGACGCGCTGCCCGACGGGCGCCGCGTGCTGGCCGTCGTCGATCGCGCGTGGTTCCGCACGATCTGCGACGCGTTCACGGCGG
>NZ_JAAGPO010000510.1:0-1313 GCF_017104825.1 Burkholderia sp. Ac-20345
GGGATGCCTTTGCGTGATGTTCTCTTCGGTGCTTCCGTTGCCACAGTGGTCCCCACTACTTTTGGTGGGGATTACTCTGGCAACTTCCTGTCACATCGTCGAGACGGTGCACGAGACGCGCTTACGCAGCTTACGAGGAGACGGTCTGTTTTCTGTACGGGCTGCCAGACTTTCAGCGCCTCGTTACTATCTTCACGCCCCGATAATTGGGGCGTTGGCCAGCCAGGCCCGGCATGATTCCCGCCCCCAGTCGCAGTCATGATCCGAATTGGTAAGGACCTCCCCGATCGCCAGATCGGCATCGGCGGGTGTCATCATGTCTGGCGCTACGCAACCTTCCGCGAAGGGGGATGTCATGGAAAAGATTGCTCGTGTTGGCGTGGATCTGGCGAAGAACATCATGCAAATTCATGCGGTCGACAGCGTCGAGCGTGTAGTCGTACGGAAAGCGATCACGCGCGAGCGATTCGCAAGCTGGTTCGCGAATCTGGAACCGTGCCTGATCGCCATGGAAGCATGCAGTGCGGCACACTACTGGGCGCGCAAGCTGAGTGCGCTCGGACACGATGTGCGCCTGATTCCACCTCAGTTTGTTGCCCCGTATCGCAAAGGCGGCGCTCATGTAAAGAACGATGCGCTCGATGCCGAAGCGATCTGCGAAGCGGCAAGCCGTCCCCATATGCGTTTCGTTCCGGTCAAATCACCTGCCCAGCAAAGCGTGCTGGTGCTGCACCGCATGCGAACCGGCTTCGTGGAAGAGCGCACTGCATTGATCAATCGGATGCGCGGATTGCTGGCCGAGTTCGGCGTGTTCCTGCCGCAAGGCATTGACTCTTTGCGCAAGCAATTCGTCGAGCGCGTCGAGGACGGCAGCAACGAGCTGGCTGGACCGGCGCGCCAGGCGTTAATGCGTGGCTGGACGCAATGGCAGTCGCTGGATGAGCAAATTGCGTGGCTTGAAAGGCAAATCACGGAACACGCCGCTCACGACCCGCAAGCCCAGCGTTGCATGGACGTATGCGGCGTTGGGCGTCTCACGGCATCGGCCGCAGTGGCGACAGTCGTCGATGCACGGCAGTTCAAGAACGGTCGGCAGATGGCCGCATGGCTGGGCATCGTGCCCTAGCAGAACAGCAGCGGCGGCAAATCGCGGCTCGGGCGCATCACAAAACAAGGGGATGCTTATCGTAAGCACTCGACCAGCACCGTAGCGTAGGTCGTTGACGACGGGAGCGCGATGCTATCGAATGGGTTCGACGTGGGCAGTAGACGGAAGCGCCGACGCCACGTTCCACGGCAACAACTCGTCGATG
>NZ_JAAGPO010000511.1:0-1306 GCF_017104825.1 Burkholderia sp. Ac-20345
CAGTTCTGCGCGTTGATCACCAGGCGGTCGCTGCCGTCGTCGTTCTTCACGAACTCGTACACCGCCGCCGGGCAGAAGCGCCCCTCCGGCCCCGCGTACGTGTGCAGGTTCACGTTCACCGGCACGTTCGCATCCTTCAGCGTCAGATGCGCCGGCTGGTTCTCTTCATGGTTCGTGTTCGAGATGAACACCGACGACAGCCGGTCGAACGTCAGCTTGCCGTCCGGCTTCGGATACTCGATCGGCTGGCATTGCGACGCCGGCTTCAGCATCTCGTGGTCCGCATGCTTGTGGTGCAGCGTCCACGGCACGTTGCCGCCCATCAGCTTCTGCTCGAGCCCGACCATCAGCGTGCCGAGGTACAGGCCCTTCGCCATCCACTGCTTGAAGTTGCGCGCGCGGTACAGCTCCGTGTACAGCCACGACTGCTTGAAGGCGTCCGGGTATGCGTTGAGCTCGTCCGACTGGCGGCCGGCCTGCACCGCGTCGAACGCGGCGTCGGCCGCCAGCATGCCGGTCTTGATCGCCGCGTGGCTGCCCTTGATCCGCGATGCGTTCAGGAAGCCCGCGTCGTCGCCGATCAGCGCACCGCCCGGGAACACCGTCTTCGGCAGCGACAGCAGCCCGCCGGCGGTGATCGCACGCGCGCCGTACGACACGCGCTTGCCGCCTTCCAGGAACGCGCGGATCGACGGGTGCGTCTTGTAGCGCTGGAATTCCTCGAACGGCGACAGGTACGGGTTCGTATAGCCGAGGCCGACCACGAAGCCGACCACGACCTGGTTGTTGTCCATGTGATACAGGAACGAGCCGCCGTAGGTATCCGACTTCAGCGGCCAGCCAGCCGTGTGGATCACGAGGCCCGGCTTGTGCTTCGCCGGGTCGATTTCCCACAGTTCCTTGATGCCGATCCCGTACGCCTGCGGATCCGCGTTCGCGTCGAGCTTGAACTTCGAGATCAGCTGGCGGCCGAGGTGGCCGCGGCAGCCTTCGGCGAACAGCGTGTACTTCGCGTGCAGCTCCATGCCGAGCTGGAAGTTCTCGGTCGGCTCGCCGTCCTTGCCCACGCCCATGTTGCCGGTCGCGACGCCCTTCACCGAGCCGTCGTCGTTGTACAGGATCTCGGCGGCGGGGAAGCCGGGGAAGATCTCGACGCCCAGCGCTTCGGCCTGTGCCCCCAGCCAGCGCGTGACGTTGCCCAGCGAAATCACGTAGTTGCCGTGGTTCTGGAAGTTGGCGGGCAGCGCCCAGTTCGGCGTGGTGACCGCGCTCTTCTCGGACAGGAACAGGAAGCGGTCTTCCGTCA
>NZ_JAAGPO010000512.1:0-1291 GCF_017104825.1 Burkholderia sp. Ac-20345
GTGAGCTTCCCCTGAAATTTCGCCTTCCAAGAGGTCGTGTATAAACTCGACGGAAAGGAAGGAAATCAGGCATGTTCAAGGTACCGAAACAGGTGTACACGGCGGAGTTCAAGGTTGCCGCCGTACAGCGGGTCAAGGATGGTCAGAGCGTGGGCGTAGTGGCCCGCGAGCTTGGCATCTCTGAGCAGACGCTTCGCAACTGGGTAAAGGTCGAGGCATCGGGCAAGCTCAACGGCGCCGGAGCGAAGCCAGTCACGCCGGAGCAAATGGAGCTTTCGCGGCTTCGAGCAGAGAACAAGCGCCTGCAGATGGAGCTTGAGATCGCAAAAAAGGCGGCAGCATACTTCGCGAAGGACCTGCTGTGAGGTATGCCTGGATCGACCGGCAGGTCGGGCAGTATCCGCTGTCGTCGCTGTGCTGGGTGCTGTCGGTCAGCGTGAATGGCTATCGCGCGTGGAAGCGCGGCGGTACGCCGGAACGAACGCGACTGACGGACACGCAGTTGCTGACGCTGATCCGGACGGTGCACGCCAAGGTCAAGGGCGCGTACGGTTCGCCGCGCATGACCGAGGAAATCCGTGATCGAGGCTATCCGGCCAGCAAGGCGCGCGTCGAACGGCTGATGCGTGAGAACGGCATCCGGGCGCGACACAAACGCCGTTACCGGGTGACGACCGATTCGAAGCACAAGCTGCCGGTTGCACCGAATCTGTTGAATCGCGAGTTCACGCCTACTGAGCCGAATCAGGTGTTCAGCTCCGATATCACGTACATCTGGACCGACGAGGGTTGGCTGTACCTGGCCGTGGTACTCGACCTGTTCAACCGGGAGGTGGTGGGCTGGTCCATCAAGTCGCGTATGACGGCGGATCTCGTGACGGACGCGCTGACGATGGCTTGGTTTCGCCGCCGCCCCATGCCGGGCGCCCTGTGTCACTCGGATAGGGGCAGCCAGTATGCGAGCCACGAGTTCCAGCGCAAGCTGGCCGCGTACGGTATGCGCTGCTCGATGAGCCGCAAGGGAAATTGTTGGGACAATGCCCCTACGGAAAGCTTCTTCAACAGCTTGAAGAACGAACGGGTTCACGCCACGCGCTACCGGACGCACCAGGACGCGAAGGCCGATCTGTTCGAATACATCGAAGTGTTTTACAACCGCAGTCGTCGTCATTCGTCGCTCGGCTTTGTTTCTCCGGAGCGGTTCCTTCGGGACTGGATCAAAGCTCAGCAGACCAAGGACGCCGCTGCATAACTCGGGACCGTTGGAAGGCGAAAAACCGAGGGAAGCTCA
>NZ_JAAGPO010000513.1:0-987 GCF_017104825.1 Burkholderia sp. Ac-20345
CCGCACCTAGGCGCGCTGACGGTAGACGCGCGCGATGCTCGCGAAGAACGACAGCGCGGCGATCGCGCAGGCCAATGCGAACACGTAGACGGGAAATTGCCGCTCGCCCCCTCCTCCGCCCGCGCCGGCGCGCTCAGCCGCGTGCGTACTCGTCATGACGGTGCCACCACGGGCCGGTCTCGTTGCGCCCGCGCGGCGCGCGATCGAGCCACTGGTACATCCCCCACAGCCCGTCGAGCCCCCGCGCATAGGTCGAGTACGTGTGATAAACCGCGCCGTCCTCGTGCACGAACGCGCTCATGCCCGGCCGGTCGAGCGAATACGTGACCGCGTCGGTGCCGCACGTCACCGCGAACTGCACGACGGGTGCTGGAGGCGGATCCATGTCCATCGCGTGGCCCGCACGCGCGTAGTTGTACTCGACGTCGCCCGCGCGCTGCTGCGTTTCGGTGAACGACACATTGAAGTCGAAGTTGAAATCGCTGCCGACCGACGACGCCCACGGGAAGCTCCACCCCATCCGCTGCCGGTAAGCGAGCAGTTTCGCGAGCGGTGCGCGCGACACGGCGGCGAGCGTCACATCGTGGTTCGCCAGATGCACGGCGAAACCGTCGAAACCGTCGGCGAGCGCCGAGCACGACGGGCAGCCGGCCTTGTAGTCGGGGCCGAACATGAAGTGATAGACGAGCAGCTGCGAGCGGCCGCGAAACAGGTCGCCGAGCGTCGCCTGCCCGTCTTCGGTGTCGAACCGGTAGGTCTTGTCGACGCGCACCCAGGGCAGTGCCTGGCGCCGCCGTGCGAGTTCGTCGCTTTGCCGCGTCAGCGCCTTTTCCGCGTCGAGCAGCGCGCGGCGCTCTGCCAGCCATTCGTCGCGCGTGCCGGTGAGATGGGTCGTCATGGCGGGTTCCTCCTTCCGATGGGTATCCGGGCACGGCGTCCGGTGCCGTGTGCGTGGTGCTAGATTAGTGGCGGGCATCGGGCCGGAGG
>NZ_JAAGPO010000514.1:0-238 GCF_017104825.1 Burkholderia sp. Ac-20345
GAAAAAAAAAAAAATCCTCTCTTCTTCTCTTGTTTCTTCAGTCTATTCTTGCGTTCCATTACTCAGCTTTGTTATCATTCATCTCCTCGTCCTGCGTGCCTCTTCTATCTCTACACCTTATCCTGATGCTAACATCTATTTTAATTCTACTCACACTATTGTGTCTCATCTCCCTCTCTTCCGACAGTCGTCTGTCCATTACTACACTCTTCGTCCCTGCATGTGTTATCTCGTGCGC
>NZ_JAAGPO010000515.1:0-1029 GCF_017104825.1 Burkholderia sp. Ac-20345
TGCCACCCGTCGCCGCCGAGCCGGCCACCTCGCCGGCCGTTGAAGCTGCCACGCCTGCGCCGCAGGTTGCAACCACGGTGACGAACCCGGCTCCGTCACCGTCCGGTTCCAGCTCGACCATCGCGCCCGCCGGCAGCCTCGACGCGTCGGAACGCGTCGTCAACGTGCCGCGGTCGGAAGCGGCCGCCGCACCGACGGCCAGGCCCACCCCGGTGCCGAAACCACCGCCGGAAACCGACACGGTCATCGCCGCCGTGAACGTGCTGCCTGCCGAACAGCAACCGCGTCCGCCGAAGGCTCAGGAAACCGTGCAGGTGCGTTTCAACGTGCGGCCATGGGGCGACGTGTACGTGAACGGCGCGCGGCGCGGCGCGAGCCCGCCGCTGCGCTCGGTATCGCTGACACCGGGCGTCTACGTGATCGAGATCCGCAACGGCTCGCTGCCGCCGTTGCACCGCACCGTGGCGATCGACTTCGGCAGCAAACCGGTCAACATCGACTATGCATTCGAATGACGTCAGCCAGGCGGCGCTGGCCGCCGCATTGTCCACGGTGCCGCCCGGCATGCCGGCGACGCCGCGCGCAGACCTGATCGGCCAGTTGCTCGCGGTTGTCGCGCCCGATACGCCGTGCGGCGCGAACCTCGAATACGACACCGAGTTCCTGCAGTTGCAGGAGCGCGCGACGCCGCGCGCCGAGCAGCAGTACGGCGACACCGTGATCCCGGCCGAAGCGCCCGACTGGCGCGCGGTCGAGCGGCTCGCGCTGGCGCTGTCCGCGCGAACGAAGGACCTGCGCGTCATTGCCTGTCTTGCGCGAAGCTGGACCGAGCAACACGGCATTCCCGGCTATGCGGATGCGCTCACGCTCGTCGCGAACCTGCTCGAGCGCCGCTGGGACGACCTGCATCCGCGGCTCGACGCGGACGGCGAACACGACCCGACACCGCGGATGAACGCGCTCGCCGAGGTAGCCGGCGCGCACGACTGCGCACGCGCGGCACGCCGCCAGCCGCTGTTCGACGGCGGG
>NZ_JAAGPO010000516.1:0-1012 GCF_017104825.1 Burkholderia sp. Ac-20345
TGGCTGCGTGGCAGGCCGCCGCCGACGCATTGGGCGACGGCCCCGGTGGTGCAGCGCACGCGCTCGTGCTGCTGAGCGACGCGCGCGAACGCCTGCGCGCCGCGCTCGACGGCATCGCGCTCGGCCATCCGCGCGACGACGCGGCGTTGCTGATCGCCGGCGAGCGGCTGATCGAACAGATCGACGACTACTGCGCGGCACTGGGCGGCCTCGTCGAATTGCAGCGCCCGCGGCCGGGCTACCGGCCCGCACGGGTGCGCTTTTACCGCGACACGGGCGCGGCCCTGCGCAACGGCGTGCGTGCCGCGTGCGCGATCGTGATCTCGGGCGCGTTCTGGCTCGCGACCGGCTGGAACCAGGGCGACATGATGCTGCTCGTCGTCGCACCGTACTGCGCGCTGCTCGCGACCGCCGGCAACCCGGCCGCCGGCGCGCAGGCGTTCATCAAGGGCACGGTGCTGGCCGTACCGGCCGCGTTCGTGTGCGCGTTCGGCATCCTGCCGCGCATCGAGGGCTTTCCGTTGCTCGTCGTCGCGCTCGCACTGTTCTGGATGCCCGGCATCTATGCGACGAGCGTGCCGAAGACCGCGCTCGCGGGGCTCGCGTATCTCGTCGCGTTCAACACGCTGACCGGCGCGACCAATCCGTTCCGCCCCGACGTCGCGCTGTTCCTAAACCAGTCGGTCGCGTGGGTGCTCGCGACGTTCCTCACGTTGCTCACGTTCCGCTTGATCCTGCCGCGCAACCTGGCCACCGACGCAACGCGGCTGCGCCGCACGATCCGCGACGACACGCTCGCACTCGTGGCCGGCAGGCGCGTCATGGCGGCGGGCTGGCAGCAGCGCCAGCAGCACCGCATCGCGCAGCTCGGCGCACTGCTCGCCGGCCAGCCGGCCGCGATGACGCAGGCGAGCATCGAGGCGCTCGCGGCGCTGCACGTCGGCAAGGAACTGCTGCGGATCCGCCGTGGCGCCGCGCGTGACGGCTTGCCCGACGCCGCACAGCGCCGCGT
>NZ_JAAGPO010000517.1:0-1050 GCF_017104825.1 Burkholderia sp. Ac-20345
CCGAGCGCGACGGCGCGGCGCCCGACGACATCACGCTGCGCGACTACAGCCCGCCGAACGTCGAGGCCGGGCGCGTGCTGATCGCGCAGCGCGGCCTCGAGCCGATCGCGCGCTTCGAGCGCGGCGACGCGTTCGACGAGGCGTCGCTCGCGACGCTCGAGCCGCGTCCGACGCTCGCGATCGTGTCGGGCCTCTACGAGCTGTTCGGCGAGAACGCGCTGATCGAGCGCTCGCTGCGCGGGCTTGCGCAGGCCGTGCCGCCGGGCGGCTATCTCGTCTATACGGGGCAGCCGTGGCATCCGCAGCTCGAATTCATCGCGCGCGCGCTGAACAATCACCGCGGCGAGGCGACCTGGGTGATGCGCCGCCGCTCGCAGGCCGAGATGGACGAACTCGTCGCACGCGCGGGCTTCCGCAAGCTCGACCAGCGGATCGACGAAATGGGCATCTTCACGGTCAGCCTCGCGCAGCGGGTCGACGCGTCATGAGCGCGCTCGACGGCGGCGCGAGCGGCCTCGCCGAGCCGGCCTCGGCAGCCGGCGCGCGCGACGCGTCGTTTGCGCTGCGCTTCCGCTGGCTCGTGGTGATGGGCGCCGTGTTCTTCTCGACCTACGGCTTCGCGAACTGGCTCGCCGCGCGCCGCGCGACGGTGCCGACCTTCGCGTTCGGCTGGGAGCATGCGATCCCGTTCGTGCCGTGGACGATCGTGCCGTACTGGTCGATCGACCTGCTGTATGCGCTGTCGTTCTTCTTCTGGACGCGCCGCGCCGACCTGCTCGATCACGTGAAGCGGCTGTTGACCGTGCAACTGATATCGGTCGCGTGCTTCATCGCGTGGCCGCTGCGCTTCGGCTTCGAGCGGCCCGACGCGGGTGGCGTGGCCGGGGCGCTGTTCACGCTGCTGATGGGGTTCGACAAGCCGTTCAACCAGGCGCCGTCGCTGCACATCGGGCTGCTCGTCGTGCTGTGGGCCGTCTATGCGAAGCACCTGCGCGGCACGCTCGCGCGCGTCGTGCTGCATCTGTGGTTCGCGGCGATCGGCGTGAACCA
>NZ_JAAGPO010000518.1:0-1205 GCF_017104825.1 Burkholderia sp. Ac-20345
TGCAGTGGACTAGACTAAATCTGACAGTGGTTGGTTTTTCGTGCTGGCGCGCATTGGCGCAGAGGGCGTAGCCCGTAGCGGCAATGCGCGCCGCGAACAGCAAGGAGTCCACCATGACTCAGGAGCAGAAGGTAATTCGTGCCAAGGTCGGCATACTTGAATTGGCCCGGCAGCTCGGCAACGTCAGCCAGGCCTGTCGTGTAATGGGTTACTCGCGCGACAGCTTCTACCGATTTAAGGAACTGTACGATCGAGGCGGCGAAGCTGCCCTGCAGGAGATCTCCCACCACCGGCCGCTACTCAAGAACCGCGTTGACCCGCAGGTCGAGGCCGCCGTTGTCGAACTGGCCCTCGAATTGCCGGCCTACGGTCAGGTGCGTATCGCCAACGAGGTCCTCAAACGGCATGCCCTGTCCGTCTCTCCCCAAGGCGTCCGTAGCATCTGGTTGCGCCACGATCTGGAGACCATGCCGAAGCGCCTGAAGGCCTTGGAAGCCAAGTCCGCCCAGGAAGGATTGGTGCTGACCGAGGCGCAACTGGTCGCGCTCGAACGCGCCAAGCACGAGAAGGAAGTGCACGGCGAATTCGAGTCCGAATGTCCAGGCTATTGCGGCGCGCAGGATACGTTCTATGTCGGCTGTCTCAAGGGTGTCGGCCGTGTCTACCAGCAGACTTTCGTCGATACCTACTCGAAGGTTGCGTTCGCGAAGCTCTACGATCGCAAGACACCCTTGCCGGCGGCTGACCTACTCAACGATCGCGTCGTCCCGTTCTTCGACGGCTTCGGCATTCCACTGCTACGCGTGCTGACAGACCGCGGCACTGAATACTGCGGCAACCCCGAGCATCACGAATACGAGCTGTATCTGGCCTTGGAGGACATCGACCATACCCGAACAAAGGCCAAGTCGCCGCAAACCAACGGGATCGTCGAACGGCTGCACAAGACTATGCTCAACGAGTTCTATCGCATCGTCTTCCGCAAGAAGATCTACGACTCGATCGCCGCCTTGCAGACAGACCTTGATGCGTGGCTCGACCAGTACAACAATGAACGAGAGCATCAGGGGCGCTGGTGTTACGGCAAGACGCCGATGCGCACTTTCCTCGATTCGCTCGAACTCGCCAAGGAGAAACTCATCCCCCATTGATGACTCGTTCTTTGTCGGTCCGACTACCTGTCAGATCGAGTCCCGGCTAATACA
>NZ_JAAGPO010000519.1:0-919 GCF_017104825.1 Burkholderia sp. Ac-20345
CCTCGCCAGTCTCGGCGTGCCGGCCGATGCGCTGCTGTGGCTGCGCGCGGGTAGCCACACGGATGCGCTGTGGGCCGCCGAGCAGGCGCTCAAGACCGGTTGTTGCGGCGCACTGCTGCTGTGGCAGGACGCGCGGCCCGATGCGCTGCGGCGCCTGCATCTCGCGGCCGCGCGCACGGGCGACACGCTGTTCGTGATGCTGCGTCCGCTGTCGGCCGAGCGGCAACCGTCGCCGGCCGTGCTGCGGGTCGCGCTGTACCCGGTGCCGGGCGGCGTGTCGCTCGACATCGTCAAGCGTCGCGGCCCCGCCCGCAGCGAGCCGCTCGTGCTCGATCTGCCGTCGCCCATCGTGGAGAGCCGCTATGCGCGTCTTGCTCGGCATCCATCTGCCGCGCCTGCCGCTCGACGTGTGCGTCGCGCCTCCGTCTGACGGCGAGGCCGGCGGCACCGGCTGTGCGGTGCTCGAGCAGGGTGTCGTGCTGATCGCCGATGCGGCCGCGCGCCGGCAGGGCGTGCGTGCAGGCATGAAGCGCGGCGGCGTGCTCACGCTCGCGCCGCACACGCAGCTCGTCGAACGCGATCCCGCGCGCGAAGCCGATGCGCTGCGCGCGGTCGCGCTCGCGTTGCTGCGCTTCTCGCCGTGCGTCGCGCTCGACGACGAAGCCACGCTGCTCGTCGACGTCGGCCCGAGCCTGCGCTTGTTCGGCGGGTTGCCGTCGCTGTGCCGCCAGGTACGCGCGACGCTCGCGGCGCTCGGCTGTGCGGCACGCCTGTCCGCCGCGCCGACCGGGGGCGGCGCGTGGCTGCTTGCGCGTGTGTCGGCCCGTGCCCGCATCCGGCGCCGCGTCGCGAGCCCGGCCTCGCTTGTCCGCGCGCTCGACAGGCTGCCCTGTGTGCTGCTGCCCGATGCGCGTCCGTA
>NZ_JAAGPO010000520.1:0-804 GCF_017104825.1 Burkholderia sp. Ac-20345
CCAAGGTGTTCGCGACGCCGCGCGGCCAGGCCGCCGCGCTGCGCGACGTGACGCTCGATGTGCGGCGCGGCGAGGTGTTCGGGATCATCGGCCGCAGCGGTGCCGGGAAGTCGACGCTGCTGCGGCTCGTGAACGGCCTCGAACGGCCGAGTTCGGGCCGCGTGCGCGTGCAGGGCGTCGACGTCGGCGCGCTCGACGAGGACGGGCTCGTCGCGCTGCGGCGCCGCACCGGCATGGTGTTCCAGCATTTCAACCTGCTGTCCGCGAAGACGGTGTTCGAGAACGTCGCGCTGCCGCTGAAGATCGCCGGCGTGCCGAAGGCCGAGCGCGTGCGCAAGGTCGAGGCGCTGCTCGAACTCGTCGGGCTCGCCGCGAAGCGCGACGCGTATCCGGCGAGCCTGTCGGGCGGGCAGAAGCAGCGCGTCGGCATTGCCCGCGCGCTCGTGCACGATCCCGAGGTGCTGCTGTGCGACGAGGCGACGTCGGCGCTCGATCCCGAGACGACGCAGTCGATCCTCGCGCTGCTCGCCGACATCAACCGCCGTCTCGGGCTGACGATCGTGCTGATCACGCACGAGATGGAAGTGATCCGCGCGGTGTGCGACACGGTTGCGGTGATCGAACAGGGCGAAGTCGTCGAAACGGGCCCCGTGTGGCGCGTGTTCGGCGATCCGCGCCACGGTGCGACGCGCGCGCTGCTCAGCACGCTCGTGCACGACTTGCCGGCCGAACTGGCCGCGCGCGTGCAGCCGCTGCCCGAGCAGGCCGCGTTGCCCGACGGCGCGCAGGTCGTGCTCGACGTCC
>NZ_JAAGPO010000049.1:0-60170 GCF_017104825.1 Burkholderia sp. Ac-20345
TACCGGAACTGCTGCGTGCCCTCCGCCGGATCGACGATTCGGGTTCGCTGCCCGTAGCCATCCCAATCCACCCGCGTCACGCGCTTGAGCGGATCCGTATGCGCGATCGCCCGACCCGCTTGATCATCACGGCCTGTCCGGCGTAGCTGTCGATCTTCATCGCGCGCTCAGATCGTCAGGCCACCGTCGACCACAATGCATTCGCCGTTCGTGTAGCTCGCCGCGTCCGACACGAGATACAGCACGGTGCCGGCCATTTCGCGCGGCTCCGCATGGCGGCGCAGCGGGATCTTCCCCATCCAGGTCTCGTAGATGTCCTTGTCGGCGAACAGCGCGCCCGCGAACTTCGTCTTCGTGAGACCCGGCAGCAGCGCGTTCACGCGGATGCCGAGCGGCCCGCATTCCTTCGCGAACGCCTTCGTCATGTTGACGACCGCGGCCTTCGTGATCGAGTAGATGCCCTGCCGGTCGCCCGGCTGCAGCGCGTTCACCGACGCCGTGTTGACGATCGCGCCGCCGCCGTTCGCATTCATCAGCTTGCCGGCCTCGACCGACATGAAGAAGTAGCCGCGGATGTTCACGTCGACCGTCTTCTCGTACGCGGCGAGGTCGGTATCGAGGATGTGCCCGAAATACGGGTTCGCGGCCGCGTTGTTCACGAGGATGTCGAGGCGGCCGTGCTTGCCGCGGATGTGCTCGAACGTCGCGGCGATGTCCTCGAGCCGCCCGACGTGGCAGGCCAGCGCCTCGGCGCGGCCGCCTGCCGCGACGATCTCGTCGGCCACGGCCTGGCAGTCGTCGAGCTTGCGGCTCGACACGATCACGTGCGCACCCTGCTCCGCGAGCAGTTTCGCGATTTCCTCGCCGATGCCGCGACTCGCGCCCGTCACCAATGCGATCTTGCCCGTCAGGTCGAACAGATTCGTTGCCATGTTGCTGTGCTCCTCCATTGATGTGTTGTCCTGCCGCTGCCCGGTGAAACCGGCGGCTTCAGCGATGCGCGTCGATCACGCCAACGGCCAGTTCGGCGAGCCGCCCGGCCATCGCGCCGACGCGCAGCGCCTGCTCGCTCGACGCATTGCCCTGCAGCGCGCGCGCCTTCACGCCCTGCGCGATCGACGCGAGCCGGAAGAAGCTGAATGCGAGGTAGAAGTGCCAGTCGCGGATCGGCTCGATGCCGCGCAGTTCGCAATAACGCGCGACGATCGCCGCTTCGTCCGGCACGCCGAGTTCGGCGCGATCCTGGCCCGCGAGCCCGCGCACCTGCCCGCCGGACGGCAGCCGCAGGCACATGCAGAGATACGCGAGATCGGCGAGCGGGTTGCCAAGCGTCGACAGTTCCCAGTCGAGCACGGCCTGCACGCGAAAGCTGTCGCGCGCGAACATCAGGTTGTCGATCCGGAAGTCGCCATGCACCAGCGTCGGCCGACCCGTGTCGGCGGGGCACGCCTTCGGCAGCCAGTCGATCAGCGTTTCCATCGCGTCGAGGCGCTCCGTTTCGGCCGCGCGGTACTGCTTCGTCCACACGCCGATCTGGCGCTCGAAGTAGTTGCCGGGGCGGCCGTAGTCGGCGAGGCCCACCGCGTCGACGTCGATGTCGTGCAACGCGGCCATCGTCTGCAGCAATGCGTCGTAGCACGCCGCGCGATCGGCCTTCGGCAGTTCCGGCAGCGCGGGATCCCAGAAAATCCGGCCGTCCTCGAAGCTCATCACGTAGAACATGCTGCCGATCACGTCGCGGTCTTCGCAGAGGTGATACGGACGCGCGACCGGCACCGCGGTGCCCGACAGCGCGCTCAGCACGCGGAATTCGCGGTCGACCGCGTGCGCGGACTTCAGCAGTTCGCCCGGCGGCTGGCGGCGCAGCACGTAGCGGCCGCTCTTCGCGTGCAGCAGGAAAGTCGGATTCGACTGGCCGCCGGCAAACTTCTCCAAGTCGACCGGGCCTTCGAAGCCCGGCACGTGCGCTTCCAGATAGCGCGTGAGGCGGGCTGCGTCGAGTTGCTGGGTAGGGTTCGTCATCGTCGCGATCGTTCGTGGGTCAGCCGTAGGTTCGCAGCGCGTGTCGTTCGGGATCCTCCAGATGCGGGATGCCGTTGAACGACGCGAGGTGGAACGCATCGGCGTTGAAGAAAAACTGCGAAAGACTGCTGTTGCGGATCTGCAGGTTCAGCGCGATCGCGCTCGACGGCGGCGCGGCCAGCACCTGCTGCACGGTGACCGCGATCGGGCCGCCGGAGCTCACCGCCAGCACGCGCTGGCCGCCGCCGTGGCGGATGGCCGCGCGGGCATCGGCCACGCGCTGCTGGAAGTGCGCCCAGGTCTCGGGGGCCGAATCGCCGAGCTTGTCTTCCGACCAGAGCTGCAGCACCTGCCGGAGCGCGCGGAAATGCTCTTTCATCGAGCCGGCCGCGAGGCGGGCGATGTCGGGGTAATCGTGCGCGGCGGCCGCGAACAGGCCGTGGAAGTCGTATTCGTTCAGCCCCGGGTGGCGGTCGACCGGCGCGCCTTCGCGGCCCATCCCGCGCAGGATCGCGTCGACCGTCTGCGCGTGGCGGTTCAGCGTGCCGCAGATCACGCGGTCGAATGTGAGCGCTTGCTGCGCGAAGTATTCGCCGAGCCAGACGCTCTGCTGCTCGCCCGCCGCGGACAACCGGTCGTAGTCGTCCGTGCCGAAGGACGCCTGCCCGTGCCGTACCAGAAAAAGTTCAGCCATCGCATGCCCGCCAGATCAGAAGGATTCAGCATAGGGGGCGGGGACGCATTTTTAAACTTTATTTTCTGAATCCGGGGGTATTCATTGGGTGAATCCTTCCGGACGGGCTTGCGGTCCGGCTTGCTCCGGCGCGGCCGGGCCATCGGGACTGCTCGCGGAGCCGCTGCCAAAGGTGCCTTCGGTTTCAAGTTGCGGTTCCGGAATACCTCGCAAGCCGATCTCGAGCGGCTTGCGTGCCGGCATCCGGCATGGAGCCCGCCCCCTCAAAGCGCCATGACCGACGTCCTCAACCCGAACCACGTCGAATCCGTCACGGCCAGTTTCGACAAGCAGTTCGCGATGCATCTGATCCAGGCCAGCACCGCCTCGGTGAACGCATTAGCCCTGAACGGACTGCCCCGACCGACGCATACGATCCCGGGCAGCCCGTAGTGGGCAATCGCTTCATCAAATATGCCGACGACGAACGCAGGAAGCGCCGTCAGCTTCACGAAGAGCCCTTGTCCGAACCCGGCGACTTCCGCGCCGATCAAAACAAGGTGGCCCGTGACATGCGCGGTGAAAAGGCCTGACAGTGCGAAGAAGCCAAGCGTGTCCGCATAACCGGCAATCGTCGCGAGCAAATTGTCATCCGGCATCATTGCCGCGGTCCGGCCGAGAGAACGCCACACACACTTGCAGCACAATCATTGATCACGCTGTAGAGAATGCCGACCAGGACGCCGGCTCCCAGTGAAAACATAGAGATTCACGAACGTTATAAAAAGCCTTCTTCGGAATCTTATCTGGCGCGCACGCCCCTCGCCTATCGCCCGCTCTTCCCAAAGATTCTATTATTTATTTGCAATACGAATCATTTCTTATAAATAAAATAGCCTAAAAAAAATTCATTCCAGATGCCGACGCGATGAACCTGCACTCAATGCAACAGCGTCCGACGCGTCGGGCACCGGCTTATTTCACCATTCCGAATGGGTCCGGAACCGTATGCTGATTTGCGTTGTTCCAGTAATTTTGCAGAACGAAACCGTACTCAGGAAGGTTCTGGACAAACGGAGCAAGCATGTCGGTCGCGCTCGGACGCTTCCAGTCAGCCTGCAACTCGCACGCAAGCGCGAACGTCGTGACCAACTCGGCGCCGGCGTTACCCATACGAGACATCGCAGCCTGAGCCTCGTAGGCATTCCACGCGCCGCATGCGTCGACGACCGGGAATACCTTGTAGCCGTCCTGCAGCATTGAAAGCGTCGGAAACGCGCAGCAGGTCCCGATCGTCACGCCGGAAATAATAATGTGCCGCCGGCCGGTTTCCTGGACCAGTTTTTCCAGCGCACTGCGGAAGGTCGGATCTTCATAGCAATTGATGATGCCGGTGCGCCGGTAGACCGGTTCTTCATCGAAAATCTCCTTGATTTCCGGAAGCGTGTCTCCGTTTTGCCATTGCGCATTGGACGACGAGATCAGTACCGGCATCTTCAACGCCTTTGCCGTACGCGCCAGCCCCACAACGTTGCTCCGATACTCGGCGAGCGAACCGAAATCACGTACGCCTGCCATCAGGCCGATCTGATGATCGATGAAGAGGAAGATTGCGTTCTCGGGTGTCGGCTTGTCGTAGTGAGCGCGACCGGCACGCACGGCGTCCTCGGTTGTAGTGGCAGGAGACAGTATCTGATTGGTAACGGGGCTGACAATATCGGCCGGCCTGTTGCTCATTGTGTTCTCCAAATTAATAGTGCCCACCCGACGAACATGTTTCGTCAGTCAAGGGTGTATGGGACACTATCACGCACGTTTTCATCGCGTAAGGTACTTACCAACGCGTAACCAAGAAGATCCCCATGGAAAAAGTCGCCGTCGTATCCGCTCCGTTCGAAGCATCCAGACAACCCTGTCCCTTTGAGATTTGCATGGAGATTCTCTCCGGCGCATGGACGCTACGGATCTTATGGCTCCTCATGGACGGAGCTCATCACCGGTTTGCAGAAATCGAGCGAACGATCGGCCCTGTTTCGCCCAAGGTGCTGACAGAGAGACTGCGAAGTCTCGAGAAGCAGCACATCGTCAAGCGAATCATTCGGAAGTCCGCCACGCCGCACGTCGAGTACGTCATCACTGATAAAGGGAGACGACTGGAGCCGGTGTTTCGAATGATGGAGCAGGTCTCCGAGCAGTTTGTCGACGAGAACTTTTAATGGTTGTCAGGCTACTGCCTGGCCACGACGCGAACAAAATCGGTTCAATCGACAGCAATGGGGTTTGACGGAAAATCACACATGTATCCGCCACCGCCTTCGCGCGGGCTCGATGCTTCACCCATCGGAAACCGCTCCTGCATCAACAGCGCTCCACGGAGGATCGCGAAACGCATCGACCAGGAAGTCGATCAGACAACGTACCTTGAACGCAAGTTGTTTGCGCGTTGGATAGACGGCGTAGATGCCAAGTTCGAGGGCCTGGAATTCAGGCATCAACCGCACCAGGCGTCCGGCGCGTAAATCGTCGCCGATCATGAAACTCGGCTGCAGAATGATGCCTTCGTCTGCCAGCGCGATCGCGCGACACGTGTCACCGTTACTTGAATAGACGCGCGCCCTGGTTCGCACGGTAACGTCTCCGTCCGGCCCCTGAAATTGCCATTCGTCGCGCCCCGCCAGATACGTATAGGCGAGCACACGGTGCCCGACCAATTCAGCCGGATGCAACGGCATGCCGTATCGCTGCAGATAGCCAGGCGACGCGCAAAGCATCATACGGGTGGCGGCCAGCTTGCGGCTGACCAACGACGAATCCGGCAATGCGCTGATCCGGACCGCCAGATCGTAGCCCTCGTCGACCAGGTCGACAACACGATCATTCAGCACGATGTCGAGATCGATCTGCGGGTACAACGCCATGAACCGTCCCCATAGCGGCGCGAGATGTGAAATACCGAAGCTCAGTGGCACATTGATCCGGACAACACCACCGGGTTGATGCGTCCGGGAACTCACCTCGGCCTCCGCATCGTTCATCGCGCTCAGTATGTCCTTCGCTCGCTGATGAAACAGCCTTCCCTCCTCCGTGAGCGACAGGCGGCGCGTCGTGCGTTGCAACAAGCGACTTCCCAGACGGCTCTCAAGAGCGTCGACATGACGCGAGACCGCTGCCTTGGACATACGTAGCCCTTCTGACGCCCCCACAAAGCTCCCGGCCTCGACCACTGCGACGAACACCGACATTTCCAGGCTACGGTCCATTTATCGTCTCGCGAATCGGAACAACCAATCCCAATGATAGCGATTTATCGCCATCATCCGCGCCAATATAGTGAAGCCACGTGAACCAACCTCCACTCGAGGAAAACATGAAAATCACCGTCTTAGGCACCGGCAATATGGGTTCGGCTCTCGTTACGCAGTTTGCACGAGCCGGTCATTCGATGCGTGTCGTCGGTCGAGATCTCGCCAAGGCTCGCGCGCTGGCAAACGCACATCCAAGCACGGTAGCAGTCAATGCGTTCGACGCGGCCAGAGAAAGCGACGTCATCATTGTTGCCACGAGCTACGCCGATGCAGCGCCAGCATTGCAAGCAGTTGGCGACCTGAACAGCAAGATTGTCATTGACATCACCAACCCGCTGACGACGGACTACATGAGCCTCGCTATCGGACACAACACGTCGGGCGCGGAGGAAATTGCTCGCACCATACCCAACGCCCACGTCGTCAAGGCATTCAATACGGTCTTCGCTCAAGTTCTCTCCGATGGTGCATTGTTTGCCGACGGACAACGCGGCTCGGTGTTCTTCGCCGGGGACGACACGCGGGCCAAAGACACGGTCAAAGTACTGATCGAAAGCATTGGCTTCCTTGCCGTGGATGCCGGCTCGCTGAGAAACGCCCGTTACCTCGAACCGCTCGCCGGCCTGAACATCTACTTTGGATACGGCGCGGGTATGGGTACCGCGATCGCCCCAGCCTGGATTGCAAAATCATGACCCGGATCCTTCATGACGCACCGCTGGCGCTGACCCATGATCCGGAGTCCGGGCTCGCATACCATGTGCACCGGAGTTCGTCCGCCGTTGCGCGGCTGGTCCTGCTGCACGGGGTCGGTGGCAACGAAACGAACCTGCTGCAACTCGCCGCAATGCTCGATCCACGCATCGAATGCGTCTTTGTGCGTGCACCTGTTGCGATCGGCCCTCAGCAATTCGCGTGGTTTCAGGTGCGCTTCGATCGACAGGGTCCGATCATCGACGCACAACAGGCCGAGAGCAGCCGCGCAAAGCTGAAGACATTGATCCGCGTGCTTCAAGAGAACGACGGCTCGCTTCCGCTCCCGACAGTCATCGCCGGCTTCAGTCAGGGCGGGATCATGAGCGCGAGTACCGCGCTGACATCGCCGTCGGAGGTCAAGGGTTTCGCGATCCTGAGCGGGCGGATATTGCCGGAGCTCGACGAGCGCATTTCGACCTCAGATGCGCTGTCTACGCTATCGGCGTTCATTGCCCACGGGCAATACGACGACAAGTTGCCCGTTGCGTGGGCCGAGCGCGCCAGCGCGAAACTGACAAGCCTCGGAATCCGGCATCGAACAGAAATTTATCCGACTGGTCACCAACTGACGCCCGAAACCATTGGCGATTTCAACGCTTGGTTAAACGCATGCCTTTCCCTTGCCTGATATTCAATATGGAGAATCCCGTGATCGACTCCCGCACTGCCCCCTATGCAGCACTCGTGCTGCGCGTTGCACTCGGTGTGATGTTCATTGCCCACGGCCTGACCAAGCTGCTCGTGTTCACGCCGACTGGTACCGCTCAATTCTTCGCATCGGTCGGATTCCCCGGCTGGTTCGCATGGCCGATCATTCTGTTCGAGATCGGTGCCGGCATCTTGCTGCTGCTGGGCATCTATACCCGGATCGTCGCCATTGTTGCCGCCGCCGAGCTATTTGTCGCGTCGACGGTCCACTTCGGCAACGGCTGGATGTTCACCAATCCGCATGGTGGCTGGGAATACCCGGTATTCCTGGCCATCGCGGCCATCGTGATCGCCCTGATCGGCGACGGTGCCCATGCCGTCAAGCGAACCCCTAATCTGCCTTTCTGACCACTCGCGCGGTTTTCCGTCAATTACGCGCTACGCCGTCCGCGGGTTGCGCAAGCCGACCGCTGGAACCGCACACCCCGCACACATGGAATTCGGCATCTACACTTTCGGCGATCTCGCCCCGGACAAGCGCAGCCCCACCCATGCAAGCCGGCGCCTGGCCGAAATCATCGACGCGGCACGCTTGGCCGATGACGCCGGTCTTGACGTCTTTGGTGTCGGCGAGCATCACCGCGGCGATTTCGCGGTTTCGTCGCCTGCGACCGTGCTTGCGGCAATTGCAGCCGTGACGCGCCGCATCCGTCTGACAAGTGCGGTCAGCATCCTGAGCTCGGACGATCCCGTGCGTCTGTACCAGCAATTCTCGACAGTCGACCTGATTTCAAACGGACGCGCAGAGCTTCTGGTCGGTCGCGGCGCCTACGTCGAATCATTTCCGTTGTTCGGCTACCGGCTCGACGACTACGACGCCCTGTTCGACGAGAAACTGGATCTACTCATCGCACTGGACGCTGCTCCTCATGTGACATGGCAGGGACGGCATCGCGCACCTTTGCGCGATGCACAAATCGTGCCGCGACCTCTGGCAAACACCTTGCCGTTGTGGATTGCCGCGGGAGGTACTCCCGCCAGTGCGCGCCGAGCCGGCACGCTTGGCCTGCCACTTAACCTCGCCAACATCAGCGGGCGTCCCGAACAATTCAAACCGTTCATCGAACTGTATCGAGAGACGGGCCGGGCGGCGCGACACGCTGATTCCAATCTCGCCATTGCCATTTCCGGGCATTTTCATGTGCAGCGCGACGGCACCCGTGCTCGCGACACCTTTTTCCCCTACTATCGCGACTACTTCCGGTTCAACCTGCCACACGTCTATCGCAATCGCTCTCTCACGCGGGATGAATACGACACGCTCACCGGACCGCACGGAGCGCTCTTTGTCGGCAGCGTGCAAGAGATCGTCGACAAGATTCTGTACGAGCACGAGCTTTTTGGTCACCAACGCTATATGGCCCAACTCGATATCGGCGGCCTACCTCGCGACGTGGTCCGAAATACGATCGAACTATTCGCAAGCGACGTCGCGCCTGCAGTACGGCGCGCACTAAAAGACGGTTGAAAATCGCACGGTCACTACGGCCGCCGGGTATCGGGCAAGCATGCGATGGGCGCTGTTTCCCTGCGTGCTCGACTTGTTCAAGCATGCCCACTCGACGAGCGCCTGTCCTTTCCACTTTCCCGGTCCTGCGCGCAAACCGATTCAAGAGTACGGCCGATCCTAACGATGCTTCGCCCTTGAGTCTCGCGATCACCAAGATGTCTCATACCATCGTTGGAAAGAACTGACGCCGGCCGTCAAAGCCTCGCCCTCTGTTCGGTCAAGCGTATCGCACTGAATTCGGGCATCTCGTCCACCGCCCGTCCGGGCTCGGAAAATCGTCACCGAAACACTAATCCGCGTTCATATCAGCGCTATCTAAAACGCCTCACCACGATCACACACATCCGCGCAATTCAGGCGTGCACCCGTCGGGCTATCGGTCTGCACAAGATGTCACACACTCTGCGTCGAAGGTTGTTCCGCCATTTCAGCGTCGCGCGACGTGAGGGTTTGGAGAACTTCAAGAAAAGACCGCAGGATGGGCGAGTGATCATCTCGTCGATAAAGGCAAACGAGTTCGATTTTCGCGGCCACCTTGGCAATCAACGGGCGATAGACGATTCCTGGTAGCCTCAGATGCGATGCAGATTGCGGAACGATACTCAACCCGAATCCACCCGCAACCAGTGCCATTGCAGTCGCAACATCGGTGACCTCCTGCACTACGTTGGGTTGTGCGTTGTACGCGTCGAAGATTTCATATACCCGCGTTCCCAGTCCCGGCGTGGTCCAACGCGGATAGAGCACCATAGGCTCGTTCAATACTTCGTAGCAGTCGATACGCCTTTGCCTGGCAAGCGGGTGAGCACTCGGAATCGCAACCATCATGTCCTCGGTCAGAACGACCCGCTGAACGATGTCCGATTGGGGTGGAACCATACGATTGAATCCAATCGTCAGCTCTCTGTCGCGAAGCGCCTGAATTTGCGCTTCCTTTGTCATCTGGAACAACTGCAGTTTGACGTTTGGATGTTGTCGTCCGTACTCGAGCAATAGTTTCGGTATCACGTCAAAGATAGCCGACCCGAAGAAGCCAATCGCCAGATACCCGGCCTCTCCCTTGCCGACCGACCTCGATTGTTCTTCCGCTTTTCGGACATGCGCCAGAATGGTGTACGCGTGACTCTGGAGGGTCCGGCCTGCAGTCGTCAAATCGATTCGCTTAGCCGACCGCTGAAAGAGCGCGACATCGATTTCGTCCTCGAGTTGCTGAATTTGCCGGCTGAGCGCAGGTTGAGAAAGATGAAGACGCCGCGCGGCGCGATGAAAATTCAGCTCTTCGGCGACTGCAACGAAGTATTTCAAGTGTCTCAGTTCCAAAGCCATCTCCAACACGTTCCGGCCTTCGGCACGTATTTGCTGCATGTGTGACACGCCCCCCGATCCTTCGGGAGCACCCGACCGACAAGTCCGATCGCAATCGGGCGAAATCCAACGCTGGCCGTGTTCCCCAACGTCTCCGGTACCGCCAGAGGTCACGTATCAGACGACCTCAAGTAGTATCGACCGGTGCGCCATGCCCGACGCAGTTCAGGCCGTGGATACAAACGACACACGCCCGTCTACCAGTCTCGATCGACCAGCCGGTGTCAGGCTCGCGGGAGCATTTACAGAACACTCACGCGTGAATGCCATCTGAGCGGGAAACAGTGACGATTCCCTCGCTCTGGCACAGAGCAATGCCCCGCGTCGAACAAGACTCGCTCCCTTCGACGATGAAATACAGCTGCATCTGCACCCGCGACGTTGTCACGTGAATCTTCGGTCGGATCCAGTATTTATCGTGTCTTCACACGCGATGACAGACTCGTCGGAGCGCCCCGCTCCTCGTGCTTCGATATCGGGATATTTCATGAACACGATCGACTCAGGATTTCAATACGGTCGAGCTGGCAAATTCCGGCTTCGTGGCAACCTCAATCGAAGCGATTCGATGGCGGTATTCTGACAACGCATGCTCGGCCGCGCGATATCCACATACCGCCCCCACCCGCTCAAGATGACGAAAACCCGCAGACTCATCTCGATCGAGCGCACGCATCTCCCGTCCGATGTCGGACTAATCTGCATGCACTCGATCGATCTCTTCGACGCGTTGAATCCGTCCTGATATGCAAATCAGGATATCAAACGCGCCGCGTAACGGGACGTCCTCGCGCTCGTTCCGGGTGAAATTTAGAATTTCGTTTGGAGAGCCAATCTCACGATCGTCTGGACACGGCTGCTCGACCCGCTATCCGGCTGAAACAATCCGTTGATCCACGCACCGCCGTTACTATCTCCGCTTGCGCGCTGATGGACGAGTTCGACGTACGCCAACGTTCTCTTCGAGAACAGGTACTGGACGGCGGCGGCAATCTGATGTGCCTTGTTGTTGGACAAGACATCGTTTCCTTTCATGAACGTGTAGTCCAGGCCGACGATCCACGGCGCGGAAACGTGCCATTGGACGCCCGTCTTGTAGACATTGATCCCGGCATTCGACGCCGTGTTCTTTGTATTGGTATACAGCAGCATCCCGAGGACAGATCCGAACGCATAGTGCGCGCCAAAGCCGAAATTTCTGATCGAGTCGTTTCCGTTCCCGAGAACTTGATAGCGTTCGTTGGTGTATGCGGCGCCCAGCCCAAGCGGACCCTGTTCGTAGTTCACTCCGGCACTGACCGTCGAGTTCGCGGAAAACGCGCCGGGCTTCCCGCCGAGCCCGTACATCGCGCCAAAGCTGAATCCACCCAGGACCGGACTGCGATACTTGACCGAATTTCCAACGCGCGTTCCGCCCGCCATTCTGTCGAAGTCAAACGATCCGGTTGGATTATTTGGAATGCCGAGTTTTGAAAACGGACCCTGCCTGAAATCGTACAGACCACCAAACAGGAACGCGCCGTCAAAACGCCCGACCGTCAGGGAATCGAACATGAACTCGTATTGATCTCCAAGCGTAATGCTACCGTAGCGATCGTTTGTGATTCCTACCAGCGCAGTACGATCGAAAATCGACCCCGCCGCCGGAATCGTTTTTCCCGATCCGATATCGAACTGCGACGTCAGCTCGAAAATTGCCTTGCTGCCTCCACCGAGATCCTCCGTTCCTTTCAGCATCAGCAAGCTCGGCGATAGAATCCCGCTGTCGAACATGACGCTCGATCCGCCGTGTTGGTTACTCACATACGACACCCCGGCATCGATCAGACCCGATATCGAAACGCTGCTTTGTGCGGAGGAGAGCGCGGGCATTGCCGCTACCACCGCAAACAGGCCACACTTCAAATTCCTCATCTCCATCTCCTTCACCTTGATATTTATTCGCATCACTAAATGATTTATATTTTTATCCACATAAATCGCATCGCCTATTCGGCAATGCCGCGTCATTTCTCCATTTTCACGGCGTCTCCGTCGAATTGATTTGCATCTCGGGCCCTGCCGCCCGGCTCCGATCCGGATCGATCACAATGCGCATGCGGGTCGGGAAGATCGACATGTTTCGTCCGGACGCACAACGTCCCCATATCCCTTTCGAACACCAGATCATGAAAACGATAGCGAGTACGCCCATTACGATCTGATACCAGACCCCGAGGTCTCCCAACGACTGCCGCAAGACGAAATACAGTAGCGCCCCGACAATCGGCCCTTCGATCGTTCCGATCCCTCCGATCACCACGGTGAACAGCATCAGGGTGCTCCAGTCGATCGAGAACGCTGCATCCGGCGAAACGCGTAACTTCGTGACGAAGATCAGCGCACCCAGCATCCCGCATCCCGCAGCCGAGCCAATGTAGACGACCCATTTGATTTTCCCGGTCGGTACGCCAAGACTGCGCGCGGCGATTTCGTTGTCCCGTACCGCAGTCAGCGCCAGTCCGTAACGCGAGCGGAGGACGGCATACACCACAGCACATGCGCCAATGCCGAGGATTGCCGCGACCCACAAGGTCGTCGCTTCCCTCCACCAGGTCGGCATCCCTCGCATGGTCGCGATGACGGACAACCCGGAGCCGCCGCCCAATGCCTCGGTGTTCGAGACCAGCAGGCGAAACACTTCCGACACAACCCACGTTCCGACCGCGAGATGCGCTCCCTTGAGCCGGAACAGCAGCGCGGCCAGCGGGATCGCAAGTACCGCGCAGACAATGCCGGCGATCGGAATGACCAGGAACGGATTGATGCCGGCTCCCAGACCAAGGGCCACGAGACTGTAGGCTCCCACCCCGATGTAAACCTGTTGCCCTATCGAGATGATTCCGCCGTAACCGGCGAGCAGATTCCACATCTGGGCAAGCGCTATCGTGTACAGCACCTCCGCCATCAGATGCTGCTCCGGACGTCCCGCCCACCACGGCATCGCAACGATTGCACACACACCGACCAATCCCGCGACTTGCCCAATCCGACTCAGTCGGGTATGACGCTCAACGATGAAATGTTCCATGGCGCGCCTCACCGATCTCGAGTCCGGGGAAACAGGCCACTCGGGCGGACGACCAGCACCGCCAGAAACATCAGGTGCCCCGCAAGCGTCCCCCATCCCGGGTTGACCTTCATCCCGATCGATTGGGCGATGCCAAGGATCGTGCCGCCAGCCAGCGTGCCCCATATCGACCCCAACCCACCGATGATGACGGCCTCGAAGGCATAGAGGAGACGTGTCTGCCCTTCGGTGGGACTGACGTTCGCGCGCACGGCAAGAAATACACCGGCCACCGCGGCAACGGCCACTGCAAGCCCCATCGCAACGCCGTAAATACGCCGATGATTCAGCCCGACCAGTTGCGCGGCGTCGGCGTCGTCCGAAGTGGCGCGAAATGCACGCCCGATCGACGAGTATGTAAAGAGTGCCTGCAGGCAAGCCAACACGGCGATGGCAATCGCCATCGTCAACACCGGCAACATGCCGACCGCAATATCGACCGTCAACGGGATGCTTGCGGTCGACAGCACACCCACATCGAAGCCACGGGGATCGGCCGAATAGACTTCCTGTAATCCGTTCTGCAGCACGATGGACAATCCGAACGTGACGAGCAACGGCGACAGGATTCCCTTGTCGAGCGTTTTCTCCACGAGAATTCGTTGCATCGCGTAACCAACAGCGAACATCGTCGCAACACAAAGCATCGCGGCAGCCCACGGATTCACCCGTAGTGCGCCTGCGATGGAAAACGCCACGAACGCGCCCAGAATGGCGAGGTCGCCGTGCGCGATATTGACGATCCGCATGATGCCGAACGAGAGCGACAAACCCGTCGCGAACAGCGCATACAGCCCGCCCAGCAACAAACCATTTAATAATGCGTTGATCCAGTCAGACATGGCACTAGACACCAAAGTAAGCAAGTGAGATTTGGTCGCGTGTGAGCTGGGCCGGCGCCCCGCTCAATGTCACGCGTCCCTCCTGAAAGCAGACCAGTCGATCGACGAGCTTGATCGCGTACTCAATATCCTGCTCGACCACGACGATCGCCGTACCCTCTTCACGAATAGTCGGAAGCACGGCGTAGATATCCCGGATTGCGGCCGGCGACAGACCCAGCGAAATTTCGTCACAGAGCAATACGCTCGGATTCGCCATCAACGCCCGGCCGATTGAAACCATCTGCTGCTGGCCGCCCGAAAGCATCGTCGCCGGCACCTTGCGCTTTTCCTCCAGGATCGGGAACAGCGCATAGAGCCTTTGTAGCGACCAGTGCCCCTTCCGGCCGGAAGACGCGCCGATGCGAAGATTCTCTTCGGTGCTGAGGCTTGGAAAGAGTCTGCGTCCTTCCGGAACCATCGACAGCCCGCGCGCGACCATCCTGTACGCGGGCACCCCGGTAACGTCCTCTCCATCCATGCGAATGTTGCCGGACGTGGGCTTCATCAGGCCGGAAAGCGTTGACAGGAAGGTGGACTTTCCCGCGCCATTCGAGCCGACGAGCGCAACAATCTCGCCGCGACTCAATTCGAAATCGATCCCGAAGAGCGCTTGAAAGTCGCCATAACAGGTATCGATGGCGCTGACCTCAAGAATCGTGCTCACTCCCGCCTCCCAGATAGATTTCATTGACCACGTCGCTGGACATCACGTCCCGGGGCGATCCCTCCAGGATGACGGCACCCAGATCCAATACGGCGATGCGATCGACCACCGCCATCAATGCATGCATGATGTGCTCGATCCAGATGATCGAAATACCTGTCGCGCGGAGCGCATGAATCATCTCGATCAACTCGCGGATCTCATGTTCCGTCAGCCCCCCGGCAATCTCGTCCAGCAGCAGCAGCGACGGATCGGTAGCCAACGCTCGCGCGAGCTCGAGCCGCTTTCTGTCCAGAAGCGGTAACGTTCCAGCCAGCCTGTTCGCCTTGTTAAGCAATCCTGTCTGATCAAGCACTCGGACAGTAGATTCAATGGCAGACTTCGTATCGCGTTCCCCACCGAAGGTTGCGCCCACGAGCACGTTCTCGAAGACCGTCATGTCGAAAAACGGCCGGGGAACCTGATAGGAACGTGCGATACCGGCACGGCACCGAATATGAGGCGGCAATGAAGAGATTTCCTTGCCTTCAAAGGTGATCGAGCCGCTGTCCACCCCGATGCCCCCGGTGATGAGATTGAACATGCTGGTCTTGCCGGCTCCGTTAGGCCCGATTACACCGAGTGCCTCTCCTCTCTTCACCGATAAATTGAGTTCGTTGGCAACGCGTATCGAACCAAACGACTTCGATACGCCATGTAGAGACAGTATTTCCATAACGTGTCGCTGTATCCGGAAAAAATTCAAACGCTCAACCACATCTGATCATGTAGGAATCGGCTCGAGTCGATCGCGGATCGGAATCATGGGTGCCTGGCTGTTATCAACCAGAATCAGTTCGAATCCTTTAGCGTGTCTTTTCCATTGCCCGCCGGCGAGAGGAGTCCTCGCGATATTCCCGACCGGTCCTGCGCGAAAGTTGACTTGGCCGACGATAGTCGCCAGATTCGTCTCGCGTATCGCATTGCGAATCGCTTCCGGCGTAAGGTCCGCTGATCGGCGCAGGGCATCGATTGCAACTTCGAACAGCGCGTGCTTGAAACCGAGCGGCATGCACCACGGACGCCCCGTCTTCTGGCTATACGACTGAGCAAGCTGTTGGCAACTGACGTCGGTCAGGCTCGATTTGAACGGATGAGCGGGAGACCACCAGACCTCCACCGACAGGCCCGCGGCCCGTTCACCAAACGACTGGATGACAGCGGGAAACTCGCATGCCTTCGCAACGGTCACCACCTTTGGGCGATAGCCCTGCTGCCCCGCTTGCGACCAGAAATTCGCAAAATCCGGCGGCGGAATGACCCCGGTGACGATCGTCGCGTCACGTCGCTTGAAATCGGAGATGTACGCGGAAAAATTGTCGGACGGCAGGTGAAAACGCCCCTTGTCCACCAGTGTGAAACCCTTGCGCGCCAGGATCGGCGGGAACCCCTTTTGCGCGTCCCCCCATATGTTGCCGTCCGAGTCGTTAGGCCAAAGCGCACCGACGACCTTGCTGCCGGGAACCTGGGTCCACATGCTGGTGAAGGTTCCAACGATGTCCTCCAGTCCCCAGAAAAAGTGGTACGTCCAGTCGAATCCTTTTTTCGGACTGCCACCGCGACCGAAGAAATGGGCCTGCCATGGTGTGTCCGTCGTCACGCAAGGCACGCCGTTCAGCTCGCACTGGTCGGCAACGGGATTGGTGGTAGCGGGTGTCGACGCCGCAATCACCAGATCCACCTTATCGTTCAGGATCAGGTCATTGGCAACGTCCGCAGCCCTGCTCGAATTCGATTGGGAATCCTTGTAAATGATCTCTACGGAACAGGTCTTTCCGGCGACCTTGATGCCTGCCCTCAACGCCTGCCGAATCTGTCCGATCGTGAAATCGTCGGGCTCGGAAAATGCCGCCAACGGACCTGTCTGAGGACTGACGAAACCGATTTTGATTGGCCGCGCCGTTGCGGACCACGCACGAGCCGGAAGCGTCGCCAGCGCTGCGCCACCGACGGCGGCACGCATCATTGCTCGTCGACGCGCGTCGACGGATTGATCATTGAAATAATCCACAACTGTCTCCTTGCATCACGATGTTGGCCACTTCAGTGACTCTTAAATATTATTAATAATTGACTGACACTTGCACGATGCATCGCCACCCGAACCATTCCATGTGAAGCCTCACCCACAAAAATCATTCAATTGGAATCGAAGTCTTTCGATGTAACCGCGATAATTGTCTGAATTTTCGCAGATCGGTGTACAGCATCGAATTCCACGTTCGGACGCCGAATTCACGCCGACATGTTGTCATGCACCGAACCGGGTCTGCGTCGGGTGGAGCAAGAATATGCGTGCTCCGATGCGGCGGTCCAATGCCGTTTGACGATCAACTGATACGCTTGAGTTATCGGTGAAGTGACGCGGCACGCGTGTGAAAGCTGCCAAGCTGTTTCTCGAACAACGCCTTGGCCAATACCCCGCGGACCACATTAGCAGGATGTTTAAAACAGGTTTCCTGCCCCCCTCGCGAGCGATTCCGCCTATTTTTACTATTGAAAATAATTCATCTGTCAAACATTGAATACGTCACACAAATTGCCAGTCGAAATTCATTCTCGAAAATGCGACCAACACCACACGTCCTTCAATGCACAATTCCCACCTCAATGACGAACTCGAATCGAACCAATCCGTGACTTTCGATTATTTCCGACCGCCAGGAAACACGGAATCCGAAGTGTTCGGTACGTTCCGAGAATTGGAAAATTTCCGTTGAAGGAATAGGGGCGAAACAACATGGACGAAACACAGCGGAAAACTGGCCGGCCCATGCTCTCGCTCAGTTCCGGGGCCAGTGGCGTCCCTCGAGGCGGACGTCATGCGACAAGCCGGTGTCGACGTCGCGTGGACGCGGGCAAAGCAAGCCCACGACGAACCATGGTTCGTCATTCGCGAACGCAATTCGCTGCTGCATGGGTCGACGAAGCCCCTGCTCACAAAAAGCCCGCAGGCATGGCGATGATGCCGGTTCGCAGGCGACAGGAAGTATGTTCGACAGGGCGATCAACAAAACCTGCCTCGGCAGACATGACGCCGGCCGAGGCTCCGCAGAAAATTTTCGGTTCGACGTGGCGTTTCAGTGAGCAGACGGAAGTCGGCCGATCAACTCGCCCAGATCAAGCTCTTCCTGGTACGTTTCGAAGCCGCATTGCATGGCGAGCTTTACACGAGCCTGCGTGACAGGGTTCGCGACACAAAGATCGGCTTCGCAAGCTTCAACCAGAAGCCCCTCGGAAAGCTGCCCATACGCGCCGCGGTCAACCGTGCTTTTGATGTGACCGAGCGTATGAAACGGAAAGCCCGCGCCCTGTGTGCCGGTTCATCGACGACCTGTGTCAGCTCGTCACATGACAGCGCTCGATTGACATAGCCGTATCGCTCCGCCATTTCCGCCGAGACATTTTGGCAGCCGAGCAATATTTCAAGTGCACGGCTGCGCCCCAACAAGCATCTTCGGGACAGTCGAAAACTCACCGGCCAAATGACGACAAGAAGTGAATCAAGTCATATCGCATCCACCGGCCCATGGGTTATCGCCGTTCGGAGGAACAATAGCCTGCTTAATCGGCAGGCGGCAGTTTCGCAGACAGATCGGGAAAGCGCAGTTCGCCTTCGTAGGTTTCGGCACCGGCCTGGAGTATCGCTTTCACGCGCGCCTGTATTGCTTCGTTGGCGACGCAAAGATCCGCCTCGTGTGCTTCCACCAGCAACCCTTCCGAGAAGGAGACGTCCGACCCCATGTCCACGGCCTTTTTCAAGTGGCCAATGGTGGTAGGGGGAAAGCTCGCGATCCGGCGCGCAAGCCTGTCCACGAACGGTCCCAATTCCCCGGCCGGCAGCGCACGATTGATGTAGCCGTAATGGTCGGCCAGTTCCGCCGAGAAGTCCTCCCCAATCAGCAGCACTTCGAGAGCACGTGCACGACCCATGCGCCTCGGCAGGCGCTGTGTGTTGCCACCGCCGGGCACGAGTCCGCAAACGACTTCCGGCTGACCAAACACGGCCTTGCCGATCGCGGCGAAACACATATCCGCAGCCAACGCGATCTCGCAGCCGCCCCCGCGAGCGATGCCTTCGACTTTGGCGATCACTGCCTTGGGCATATTGCGCAGGCGCTCGCCGAGCATCTGCGTCAGACGGAAGGTGCGTGTATTTGAAGTCGTCTTCGGAGCGGAGCCGACACGGTGCAGCCCCGAATGCGCGATAAAGAACTTCGGCACGGCGCTCTGCAGGACCACGACGCGTACGTTCGCATCCTGTTCCAGTTGCCGCGTCAGCGAATCGAACTCCTCCGACAGTACTTCGTCGAGCAGGTTGAACGGCGGGTAGTTCAACGTCACGGTGGCGACCCCGTGGTCCTGGCTGACTTGAATATGCTTGTAGCCGGCATAGTCCGCACCGCCACCCTGGGGTGCGACGGGCTTCTCGGTTGCGCCACCGGCCTCGGTCGAGGCGAGCAATACGCCGGGAGCCAGTGTTGCGGCACCGATGGACTGGACAAATGAACGTCTTGAGATATTCGACATGGCGGGCTCCTTGGTTGAATTCATCTCGCGCCTGCCTGGCCTGGCTCGGCCCGGCGTTCGCGGAGGAGTCGAGTGACGCGATTGCAATCCACTGGTGCGCTGCGGATGAAACGCCATGCCAGTCATCCCGGCAACAATCCGGGAAAATCGACGGCACGCGTCATGAACGGCGTCGGTGCGCAGCCAGGGGGCCTATATGGGCCCCAGCACGCGTAAGCGATCTTGCGCGATGCATCAGCCCATGGGGCGTGTTCGACATCGACGGGCTCGACCGCCCCCCTGAACACACCTGCTTGCCGGCAAACATCAGCGTTTTGCGTTCCGTGGGCAGCAGTTCGAGCGGTACGCCCGGATAGCCAGCGCGACTCTGGACCAAGCCATGTCTCGCTCCCCATATTTCCACGACCACACCAGCCCCTTTCTGGAAGAACGTTGCGAATCGCATGACGTGACTCCCGAATGCCGGGAACTGTACTTGTCACTCGACGGCATCCGACTCCATTCGCGAGTCGTTTCCTGTGGAAGAGCGAGATTCGTCGTCGGTTTGAAGAAGCAAACCTCGCCACCGCCATGATCCTCGTATCGACGAGGCGTTTGCAAGGATCCTCCCTAAGTGGGGGGGCATGTCACGTCGTTTCTTGAACTGTTGGCCGATGCTGTCCAGCAGAACCGTATCTGGAATGGTCAGTTGTACCGTTCGACCGGTTTTGAAAATCCCGCTGGCACTCATGCGGACAACGCTCGTGCACGTGAATCCATCGATGAACATCGGTACGGGTGTACGTGCAAGCACGCTTCAAACGATCACGCACACCGATGATCCGCATTCGGGAATCGACAAGCTCGCCCGTCTGTACCTGAGGCTCTGCGCGTTTCACCGTGAGCGTCCGCAATGGTCGAAATGCTCAGCACCGGAAGCCGGGTTCGCCAGCCTGCGCGCCCGGAAATGCGGCGTTGCCGGCCGCTCTTCATGCACGCCCCTCCCCGAACAGGGGGCTGCCCTCAAGCTGAGCCCCGGGTACTGTTTTATCCGCACTTCGACGCATGTCCCGACGCGTGCGCTGCGCCTCGAGAGGCTGCGCCGCTCATGCCTGTCGAACCGAGTATTGACGCGCCATCACCGTGCAATCGACATGCCTCCCGTACTCGCGTGCACGTGACTGCACCATGAAATCATCCGAGACCCATCGATGAGCGAAGCCCCCCCGTCTGAATACAGGCACCCGTCGGCGTCAGGCAGGCGCATATTCCTCAAACGCGTCGCCATTGTTCCCGCCGCCGTTGCAATCGGTGCTTGTCATTCCGGCGACGATGCGTCGCCATCGCCAGCGGCAGCGCAAAACGCCAACGGCGCCGTGGGGCTCGACAACTATCGTCCGAAATACTTCACGCTTGATGAATGGAATTTCGTACTCGCGGCAGCGGATCTCCTGATCCCGCACGACGACGAAGGGCCTGGAGCGCTGGACCTCAACGTACCCGTCTTCATCGACAAACAACTGGAAACCGGTTACGGCTACGCGGCGCATTGGTACATGCAGGGTCCGTTTCGCGCCGGCTCGCCATTATTCGGCTATCAGTCACGGCTGACACCTCGCGAGGTGTACCGAGCAGGTATCAAGGCGGTGAACGCACGATGCATGGACGAATTCGCCGGCAAGCGCTTTGCCGATCTCCCCGTGGCAGAGCAGACAAGTGTGCTCATGCGGCTGGAATCCGGCGCGATGGCATTCGACGATATCTCGTCGACAGACTTCTTCGCGTTTCTGCTGGAGAACACCCGCGAAGGCTATCTGTCGGACCCGATACACGGAGGCAACAAGGAGATGGGCAGCTGGAAGATGATCGGCTTTCCAGGTGCCAGGGCGGACTTCCTTGACTGGGTCGGGACCGGCAAGCGCTACCCGTTTGGCCCCGTCGGCATCGAAGGTCAACAAGGTTGAGACGCATATGCCGCAAATCACGAAGCCGGAAGTAGATGCTGTCCTCGTCGGTATGGGTTGGACAGGCGCGATCATGGGTATGGAACTGGCCGAGGCCGGTCTGACCGTAGTCGGCCTGGAGCGCGGCGAGAATCGGGATACGAGCCCCGAGTTCGCGTACCCGGCAATCGCCGACGAGCTGGCTTACATCCAGCGACGCAAGCTGATGCAAAATCTGGCGCGCGAGACGGTCACGATCCGGCATTCGCCGAACGACGACGCATTGCCGTACCGGCAACTCGGCGCATTCCTGCTCGGTACCGGCGTGGGCGGCGCAGGCGTGCACTGGAACGGTACAACCTGGCGAGCCAATGCCGCCGACCTCAAGATCCGCTCGCACTACGTGCAGCGATACGGCGCCAAGTTCATTCCCGATGACATGACGATCCAGGACTGGCCCTATTCACTGGAGGAACTCGAACCGTTCTTCGAGCGTGTCGAGGCCGTGATGGGCACGTCGGGCAAGGCAGGCAATCTGCTCGGCAAGATCGTGGACGGCGGCAATCCATTCGAGGCCCTACGTCGGCGCGACTATCCATGCCCACCGCTCACCGACAACTATCCGGCGGCGCTGTTCAAGCGCGCGGCGAGCGAAACCGGCTTCCATCCATTTCCGATTCCCGCGTCCAATGCGTCGGTCGCCTATCAGAATCCCTACGGGATGCAGCTCGGCCCGTGCAACTTCTGCGGCTATTGCGAAGGCTTCGGCTGCTACATGTATGCGAAGGCATCGCCGCAAGCCTGCATCTTGCCGGCATTGCTGGCAAAACCCAATTTCGAGCTGCGCGACCGATCTCATGTGACGCGTGTGCAACTCGATTCATCCGGCAAGCGCGCCACCGGCGTGACCTATCTCGATGCGCAAGGGCGAGAAGTGTTTCAGCCGGCACGTATCGTCGTGCTTTGCGCATTCCAGATGCACAACGTACGCCTGCTGCTGCTGTCCGGGATCGGAACGCCGTACGATCCGGCGACGGGAACGGGAACCGTCGGCAGAAACTTCGCCTATCAGAAGAACAGCGCAGTCTCGCTGTTCTTCGACAAGGATGTCCACATCGATCCGTTCATCGGCGCCGGCTCCGGAGGCCAGGCATTCGACGACTTCAATGCGGATCACTTCGATCATGCCGCGGCCGGGTTCGTCGGCGGCGCATATATCAGCGCGATGGTCACCGGCGGCCGCCCGATCGGCCAGACACTGCTGCCGGAAGGCACCCCCAAATGGGGGGCCGCCTGGAAGAAGGCGCTCAAGGACAACTACCTGCATTCATTTTCCATCGGTACGGCAGGCTCGGTCATGTCGTACCGCACGAACTATCTGGATCTCGATCCGACCTATCGCGACGCATACGGCCTCCCGCTGCTGCGCATGACATTCGACTGGCACGACAACGAGATGCGCATGACACGGTTCGTCACCGGCCAGGCCGAGCGAGTCGCGCGGGCGATGAAACCGAAATCGATGTCGATCCATGTCGGGAACATCGGCGATCACTTCGACATGCGGCCATACCAGACCACGCATACGACCGGCGGTGCGGTCTGCGGCGATCGTCCGGATACGAGCGTCGTGAACAAGTACCTGCAATCGTGGGACGTGCATAACGTATTCGTGACGGGCGCATGCGCGTTTCCACAAAACTGGGCCTACAACCCGACAGGCATGGTTGGCGCACAAGCGTACTTCTCGGCGCGCGCGATCCGCGAGCAGTATCTGAAGAATCCTGGTCCGCTGCTACCGACATAGGAAGCGCAATGAGTGCTCGACGAAAGAAGCCGGCCGGAATCACATTCGGCCTGCTGTTGACCTTCGCTACGCTGGTCACGTGGATACAACCGGCCGCCGCGAACGCGCAGGATGCCGACCAGATCGCGCGCGGAGCCTATCTGGCGCGCGCCGGCGATTGCGTCGCATGCCATACATCGCGCCGCGACCAGCCGTTCGCCGGCGGGCTGCCGATGGAAACGCCGTTCGGCACGATCTATTCGACGAACATCACGCCCGATATCAAGCACGGGATCGGCAGCTACAGCTACGACGACTTCGCGGCTGCGATGCGCAAAGGCGTCGCGAAGGACGGACACCTGCTCTACCCCGCCATGCCGTACCCGTCCTTCTCGAAGGTCAGCGACACCGATATCCGTGCACTCTATGCGTACTTCATGCACGGCGTCCCCCCGATCAGCCGGCCGAATACGGAAACGCGGCTCCACTTTCCCTTTAACCTGCGCGTTTTGCTCACGGGATGGAATCTTCTGTTTCGCCCCGGTGGCGCATATCGTGAAGATCCGGCGCAAAGCGCGGCGTGGAATCGCGGCGCGTATCTTGTTCAAGGGCTCGCACACTGCGGCGCCTGTCATACGCCTCACGGCCTGATGGGCCAGGAGAAGGCGTTCGACGAGCGCGGAACAGACCTGTACCTGAGCGGATACACGCTCGCAGGCTGGCATGCCCCCGACCTGCGCCCCGGGCACGGCGCCGGCGAGCTCACACGGGACACCATCGTTCAGCTGCTGCGAACCGGCCGATCACACGGCAACGCCACGTTCGGCGGCATGTCTGAGGTCGTGGAGAACAGCACGCAATATTTCAGCGACGCCGATCTGGGTGCGGTTGCCGACTACCTCGGTAGCCTCCACCCCGCTCGCGCACCGCAGACACCTGCAGCACCTCCCATCAACGCGAACGCAGCCGCGGCATTGCGCTCGGGCGTCGCGCCGACGAGCGGCGCATTGCTGTACCTCAACAACTGCAATGCGTGCCACCGCTCCGACGGCAGCGGCGCAATGAAGGCGTTTCCCGCGCTGGCCGGCAATGCGGAGGTCTCTTCCGACGATCCGTCGTCGGTCATTCACGTGATCCTGACCGGCTCGCGAATGCCGTCGACCCGATCCGATCCGGCACCGCTGGCCATGCCCGCATTCGGCTGGCGGCTATCCGACCTGCAGGTCGCCGAACTCGCGACGTTCGTACGTGAAAGCTGGGGCAATCGTGCCGGCAAGGTGACCGCATCGGACGTCGCGAAGGTCCGGCGGCAGATCGATCCGGCGCAGTTGCAGCGGATCCGGGCTGCCGTCGCGAACGAAGTGACCGACGACGCTGCGCGCGGTTCCACCGGCAAATGACATCGCGCGGCTGCCTGCATCACGCGGGACCCACCGTCCCACGCGATCGAAAGACTGCGTGGCGCGGCCGCACGCCTTCCCTGCTTCCTTGACCTGATTATCGGAAAACCATCATGCGATTCATCAGCTTCGTACGCGACGGCGCCACCGGCCTCGCCATCCGGTCCGGCGACGGCCGCTATCTTGGACTGACGCGGACCGATCCCGGCTACCCCGGCGATCTCGACACCCTCGTCTCGGGCGGGCCTTCCGCCCTGGTACAAGCAAGCGAACGCCTCCAGCAGACCGGCCAGCCGCTCGACCTGACCGAGTGTGCGCTGCTTCCGCCCGTGACGCGGCCGTCGAAGATCATCTGCGTCGGGCTCAACTACGTCGAGCACTCGCAAGAGGCCGGATACGAGGTTCCGTCGTACCCGACGCTCTTCGCGCGCTTTCGCAGCAGCCTGACCGCGCACGGAGCCGCGATCCGCTTGCCGATCGAATCGAATCAGCTCGATTACGAAGGCGAACTGGCGGTCATCATCGGCCGCGGCGGTCGACGCATCGCGCGAAGCGATGCGCTGGGCCACATCGCCGGCTATACGGCCTTCAACGACGCGACCCTGCGGGACTATCAGTTCAAGACGCCGCAATGGACCGTCGGAAAGAACTTCGACGAAACGGGCGCACTGGGCCCCGAACTGGTGACCGTCGACGAACTGCCGCCGGGCGCAGCCGGCCTCAGGCTTCAGACCCGGCTCAATGGTGCCGTCGTGCAGGAAGCCAATACGAACGACATGATCTTCGACATCGCCACGCTGATTGCCACCATCAGCGAAGTCATGACGCTCGAGCCCGGCGACGTCATCGCGACAGGCACACCGTCAGGCATCGGCATGGCGCGCAATCCACAGCTCTGGATGCGCGCAGGCGACGTCTGCGAGGTCGAAATTGAGGGAATCGGCGTACTCAGAAATACCGTCGTGCAATCGTGATCCGATCGTGACGAGGCTGCGCGTGCCGGCTGCCGCGCGCCGGCACGCGTTCAGACGGGCTGCGTGCCCAGCGCATCGTTCGCCAGGATCATCGCGCCGGCGTTGATGGGCCTGGGCCGTCCCGTCGGACGAAACACTGCGTCACCGGGAAAAATGGGCAAGTGTGACAGTACGCACCGACCACGGCGGGAAGCGATTGCTCGCCGCCAGTGCTGCTCGCCGAAATGCCGGACGCCGGGCTCGACCCAACGAACCACCAACACGCTTCCGTCGCATTCCAGCACCGTCACCTGGGCACCCGCGAACTCGCGGACGCATCCCACGCGACGTTCATCGTCCCATCGTGAAGTCGCATCAGGCATGTCTCGCTCGCAAGCCAGCAGTGTCGAATCCCGGGCCTGGTCGATCGCGCGGGTTCAATCGTTCACGAGATCCTGACCAGCATCTTGCCGGTGTTGGTCCCGTTCATCAGCCCGATAAACGCCGCCGGCGCGCGGGCGATACCGTCGACGATCGTTTCGTCATGCACGATCTGCCCGCCCCGCAGCCACGCTGCCATCTCGTCGACGAACGCATCCCGGTGCTGTCGATAGTCATGGAGCAGGAAGCCCGTCAACGTCAAGCTGCGATAGACGATGTTTTCCATGAAACGCGGCCCCGGCAGAACACCGACGCGATCGTACTGCGAAATGGCACCGCAGATCGCTGCACGTCCGCCGTAATTGAACGTCGACAATGCGGCTTCGAGATGATCGCCGCCGACGTTGTCGAAATAGACGTCGATGCCTGCGGGGGCCGCAGCCTCCAATTGCTCGAGCACGGGAGCGCGCCGGTAATTGAACGCCGCATCGTATCCGTAGCGTTCGCGCATCACGGAAACTTTCTCGTCGCTTCCGGCCGAGCCGATCACGCGCGCGGCGCCCTTCAGCCGCGCGATCTGCCCTGCGAGCGAACCGACAGCACCTGCCGCCGCGGAAACGAATACGACCTCGCCCGCGCGCATGCGCGCCACGACGAGCAGTCCGACATACGCCGTCATGCCGGTCGCGCCCATCACGCCGAGATGAACGCTGCTCGGCAGCTCCGGCAAGTCCGGGACGCGGGTGAAATCTTCTGCCGCGCCCTGTGCGATATCGCGCCAGCCGTATCGGTGCAGCACCAGTTCGCCGGGTGCGAATGCGCTCGATGCGCTTTCGGTCACACGGCCCACCGCCGCGCCGGTCATCGTTTCATGCAGCTTGAACGGTTCGACATATGACGGCCGGTCGTCCATTCGACCGCGCATGTACGGATCGACTGAAATGTATTCGTTACGTACGCGAATCTCGCCGTCCGACAACGACGGAAGCAGTGCCTCGACCGTCAGGAAATCGTCCAGAACGGGCTGGCCGTTCGGCCGCCTCGCCAGTTGAATCTGCGTGCTGATCGTGGAGAACCTCACTGCCTCTATCTCCTTGCAACAACCCATGGTGCCCGCGATGCAGGTCGGGTATGCCGAACGGTCGGGGCAGTGCCCCATGCCCCATGCGCAGGCGCGTCAGACTTCGCGCACGTGCTCGACCGAAGGAGGGCCCACGAAGAAGGGGCCAGCCAGTTCGCGCCAACGCTGAAAATCGGCCGTCTGGCGAAAGGCGTCATGCCGCTCGACGCTTTCCCATTGCACCATCAGACGATAGCGGGACGGTTGCTCGATACCGCGATACAAATGCAGGCCGTGGCAACCGGGTGCGCGTTCGATGAGCGGCTTCGCCTCGGCGACCGCACGTTCGAACCCCTGCTCACCGTTTTCCTGTATGTCGATCTGGGCAATTTCAAAAATCATGGCGGGTTTCTCCGCGCGACGCGAACAGTCGCGCAGTGCAATTGATACGATGCCGGCATCCATCCCGGGCCGGACATTCCGGGCGAGCCACGCGCGCATGCGCGCTGCCCTGCTGCCGGCTCGCGTGGAAAGGCGGCCGCGTCCGGTCAAGCGAGATAGTCGTGGCGACTTCGTGCGCGCCTCCGCGCGGCCACGCGCCGGAATCGGACCATGTAACGGCACCCGCTCGGCACGAACTGGCCAGCCTGCATCATTTCGGCCTTCCGCCACGATGCGCCAACGATAGCGCTGCCGAGCCGACCGCTCTACCCCCACTACGGGGGGGTGAAAAAATACGGCGAGGCGTTCATGTAGGCAGCAACGCGCTTCTCCCGGGCGGGCTTGCTTCTACGCGTCCAGATTGATCGCGCCGGATACCGGCACAGTGCGCGGCGACCCGCGCTGGAGCGGCCATGACTGCACACAAGGTGACCGGGTGTTGCGTTCGTTCGCGCCGCTCACCGCTTGCCGCCGACGATCCGTTGCCATGCGGCAGCCTGTTCATCGCGCACGAGCTGCTCGGCAGACTCGGGCTTGACGGTCCGATACGGCGGCGCCTCCGCCTCGATCACCGTCACGATGGCGTCGATCATTTCCGCGGGATCGTGTTGCCGATTCAGTTCGCGCGTCGGCCAGTGGGCGACCACGCGCTCGCCCTGATCCCACCATTGATCCATGCTTTCCATGCCGGTATCGTTGAAGCCGGTGCGATACGCGCCGGGATTGATGGTCACGACTTCGACGCCGTAAGGCTTCAGTTCTTCCTCCATCGCGGAGCAGATGCCTTCGACGGCATGCTTCGACGCGGCATAGGCGCCGTCGAACGGCACCTTGACGAGTCCCGCGACCGACGACATCCAGACGATTCGACCATGCCCGCGCACGACCATCCTGCGCGCGAATCCCTGCGCGACTTCGAGCGCCGCAAAGACATTCGTTTCGAATACCGAACGAAATACGGATATCGGAATCTCGACAAGCGGTCCGGATTCCATGATCGCCGCGTTGTTCAGCAGGACATCGACGTCGTACGTCAATGCATGTGCACGATCGATTTCGTTTGTCACATCGAACTTGATGACCTGCATGACTACACCGCGCGCCTTGGCCTCCTGCCTCAGCGCCCAGACCTGCGGCCAGATCTGACCGCACGCAATCACGCGATGCCCCCGGTCGGCAAGCGCGAACGCGACCCCTCGCCCAAATCCGGACCCCGCTCCGGTTATCAACACCGTCTTGGTCATGGCTCCCCCCGCTCGGTACACGATGATTGCGTCGGCCGGACCGACGCGAACGGCGGCCTTGCCGACTACGTTACGGCGTTTCACGCAACCAACGCGCCCCCCCGAATGGGGAGGACGACCACATCGCATTCACGGCTCGGAAGCGGTCGCACGCCGCCATTTGCCGGGACGGCTGATCTCGACGAACGCCTTATGGCACGGCCATGACGGCGGGCGGTTGCTCGATTCGCCCTTGCCGTTCGCCCTCCTGCGATCGCAAACGGGACACATCGCGGCGCGCGAAATAGCGTTGAACGCTCACTAGACGACTGGTCTACTGGCTCGTATGATCCGCACCACGGTTCGACCTCCAGGTCAGCCCTCGCACTCATGCGATGAATTGCGCAGCCGGGCGCAACCCCGCAGGTCAATCCCTGCGACGTTGTCCGCAAGCGCTTCGACTCTAGACGACTGGTCTACTTTTCTGGGGCAACGTGCCGTGGCATGTCGTCCTGCGCATCGCGACTGTCGCAGGAGATTCCGCCGCCGCCCGGCATGATCCGGGCGGCGAAACCGTAACAACGAGTTCATCGATGCCGCAATCCCAATCCGTCAATCGCCGGGTCGTCCTGGCAAGCCGCCCCGTCGGGGCGCCGGCAGCACACAACTTCCGGCTTGAAACCACTGCTGTGCCGACGCCCGCCGAAGGCGAAGTCCTGCTGCAGACGCTCCACCTGTCGCTCGATCCCTATATGCGGTGGCGCATGAGCGACGCGCCGTCCTATGCGCCGCCGGTTGCGCTTGGCGATACGATGGTTGGCGGCACCGTCAGCCGCGTCATCGCCTCGAAGCATCCCGCATTCGCCGTTGGCAGTCTGGTACTGGGTGAAAGCGGCTGGCAGGACTACGCGCTCTCCGACGGCTCGGATCTCATGCCGCTCGGCACGGATCTCGAACACCCGTCCCATGCGCTTGGCGTGCTTGGCATGCCGGGCTTCACTGCCTATACGGGCCTGCTGCGGATCGGGCAACCGAAGCCGGGCGAAACGATCGTCGTCGCGGCGGCGAGCGGTGCGGTAGGCGCCGTCGTCGGCCAGATCGCGAAACTGAAAGGCTGCCGCGTCGTCGGCATCGCAGGAGACGCGGAGAAATGCCGGTACGTCACCGAGACGCTCGGCTTCGACGTGTGCCTCGACCGGCGTGCGCCCGATCTTGTGCAGCAGCTCGCGCAAGCCTGCCCCGGCGGCATCGACGTGTACTTCGAGAACGTGGGCGGCGCGATTTTCGACGCCGTGCTGCCGCTCCTCAACGTCGGCGCGCGCGTGCCGCTCTGCGGTCTGATTTCGCAATACAACGATAGCGAACCGGCTCCCGGCCCCGACCGGCTTCCGCTCCTGACCGACACGCTCCTGAAGAAACGGATCCGCATGGAGGGCTTCATCATCCTCGATCACTACGCGACCGGCTATCAGGCGTTCCTGGCCGAAATGGGCGGATGGGTAAAAACCGGCGAGATCAGGCCACGCGAGGACGTCACCGACGGCCTGGAAAACGCGCCGGAAGCGCTCATCGGCCTGCTCGCGGGAAAGAACTTCGGCAAGGTGGTCGTGCGCGTCGCCGAAGCCGCTGCCTAAAGCGGATTCGCGCATCCATCATTCATCTTCATCCCTAGACATCATGAAACTTCTGTTCGTCCTGACATCCCACGACACCCTCGGCTCGACTGGCGAGAAAACCGGCTTCTGGCTCGAGGAATTCGCTGCCCCCTACTTCACGCTGAAAGACGCCGGCGCCGACATCACGCTGGCGTCGCCTGCCGGCGGCCAGCCGCCTCTCGATCCGAAAAGCGCGGACCCCGCGTTTCAGACCGACGCCACACGCCGCTTCGACGCGGATCCGGACGCGCGTGCCGCGCTTGCGGCCACGCAAAAGCTGTCCGAGGTTGCCGTTGATGGGTTCGACGCGGTGTTCTATCCGGGCGGCCACGGCCCCCTCTGGGATCTCGCCGAGGACGCACGATCGATCTCGTTGATCGAGCAGGCCATCGCGCTGGGCAAGCCGGTCGCAGCCGTCTGCCACGCACCGGGCGTGCTACGGCATGTCAAGGGGCCGGACGGCAAGCCGCTCGTCTCAGGCAAGACCGTCACCGGCTTCTCGAATTCCGAAGAGGATGCCGTCGGGTTGACGAACATCGTGCCATTTCTCGTCGAGGACGAGCTCCGGTCGAAGGGTGGCCGCTATTCGAAAGCCGATGACTGGCAACCGTATGTGGTCGTCGACGGCCTGTTGATCACCGGCCAGAATCCGGCGTCGTCCGAACCAGCCGCCCAGGCGCTGTTGAAGATGCTGCCGCGCGCCTGACGCAAGGAGCGACCTCCGCGCCGGCGGCGAATGCGCGGTTCGCCGCCGGCCTCGCACAAGAACGAAACGCGCGAACAAGCGGCCGTCCGGCTGCCCGAAACGGGGATCGCGCGCCGATTCCTGTCGCTTTGTCGAACGGGCCGCGCTCATCGGGTGGCACACTCGACTAGCGCACCCGGTCGTCGCGCGATGACGTCGATCCTGATCCGGAAAAAGCGTTTAACACCACGCGCAATACTCGAACGCACCGCCGGAACATACAATCACGCTCGTCCCGTCGCCGCACACCTGCATCACGCGCAACATACATCATGTCTTTGTCGCCATTCAGATTCACATCTTATATTTCGGATACCAAATCATATGTTGCCATCGCCGATGCCGCCCGTAACTGGGCAAGCACGAGCGGCGTCACGTGGCTGTACGTCTTCAAGACCATTCTCGCCGCGCTTCTGGCGCTCGGTGTGGCGATGAAGCTCGAACTTCCGATGCCACGAACGGCGATGACGACGGTCTTCGTGCTCATGCAGCCACAAAGCGGCATGGTGCTCGCAAAAAGCCTGTACCGGATCTGCGGCACGATCGTAGGGCTGCTCGCCATGCTGGTACTGATCAGCCTGTTCGGGCAGACGCCGGAACTCTTTCTCGGTGCAACCGCGCTCTGGATCGGCCTATGCACGGCAGGTGCCGCGCGCAACCGCAACTTCCGAACCTATGGATTCGTGCTCGCCGGCTACACTGCCGCGCTTATCGGCATCCCGTCATGGCAACATCCGGACGCGGCCTTTCTGTCTGCGATGACGCGTGTGACGGAGGTGACGATCGGCATCCTGAGTTCGGGCGCGGTCAGCGCGCTCGTCTTTCCGCAGCACGTGAGCGAACAGATCAACCGCGTGAACCGGGCGCGGTTTGCGCAGTTCGCGGACGATGTGCTGTCGATTCTGTCCGGCCGCATCGACCGGTCGTTTCTCGAGGCGCTAAGCGTGCGCATCGTCGACGAGACCGTCAACGCGGAAGCCGCACGCAGCGCCGCGGTTTTCGAAGGCCCCGATACGCGCTTGCGAAACGGCCGCCTGACTCGTCTCAACGCGGAACGCATGGCAGCGTCGACGCGCCTGCACGCATTGAGTCAACTGATCACCCGGCTGCGTGTCGCCCGAGCCGATGCCGTGCTGGCGGAGGTCGAGGCACTGATGGCCGGTATCGCCGCGCCGATCCGCCTCGAACGGCAGGATGCGACGCACGCCGACGATATCGAAGCACTCGCCGCGTCGCTGGCCGACACGCTCGAACAGTGCCGAGCTGCGCTGCCCGCCCGCGCGCGCCTGGCACGGAACCGGCTCGGCTACGGCGTGACCGCGCTTGACTTCGACACGGCTGTCGAACTGCTCGACCGGTTCCTGGACATCTATATCGCCTATGCGAGAACTTATCTGTCGCTGAGCGCAAGCGCGCACGAGCGCGAACAGTGGATGGCGCCCTACGAACCGCGAACCAATCCGCTCATCGCGGCAGTCGCAGGCATCCGCGCAATGCTGCTGACGCTGGTGCTGAGCGCGTTCTGGATCTCGACTGCATGGCCCTCGGGCGCCTTGCTGGTCCTGAACGGCGGCGCAATCTGCGCGCTGGTCGCATCCTCGGCGCGACCGTCCCGCACGGCGTTCCAGATGGCGGTCGGCACGGCGTTCGCGTCCATCATCGGGCTGGTTGTCATGTTCGTCATCTATCCGGTCATCGACGGTTTTCCACTGCTGTGCGTGGTACTCGCTCCGCCGCTCGCACTCGGATGCTGGATGACGACGCGCCCGTCGCTGGCCGGATACGGCATCGGATACTGCATCTACTTCTGCTTCCTGACGGGCCCCGACAATGTCGTCGCGTACGATCCGACGTCCTTCATGAACGACGCAATCGCGCTGGTCCTGTCCATGCTGATGGCCTCGGTCGCGTTCGAACTGTTCCTGCCACCGACGACACACGGGTTGCGCAAACACCTGCTGGCCGACCTTCGCAGGCAGGTGGTGTTTGCATGCACGGGCTCGGCCGCGACACTGCGCATGCGCTTCGAAAGCCGCACGCGCGACCTCATGTATCAGGTTCGGTCCATATCCCGTGACGACCCGGTGGCGAACCGCGAGTCCGTCGAATGGTTTCTGGCCGTGCTCGAGATCGGCTCGGCCGTCGTCGATTTGCGCGGCGCGATGGCAATCGAGGCAGCACGGACCGGCCCGGACGCCGCCCCGGCATGGCTGGACGCTTCCGCGTACGCATATCGCGCGATTCGGCGCTTGTTCGAGGCGCCGACGCCGAAGGCCAGCGCCGCTGCCATGCACGCGGTACAGGCTGCCATTGGCGCACTGCAGCGGGTGATGCAGACTATCGATGCGGTTCGCCCGGCCGTGCCCCATCTTCAGACGGCCCTCGGTAGTCTGCATTTCATTCAAAGCGCGCTCGCAGCGCCCGACTCGCCGCTCCCTGCGCCCGCGCGAAATGACCGCACGTCGGTACCAATTCGCGCGCACTGACTTGCCTGCCGACGCGCGCCGGGGAGGGCTGTTCGTTCAGCTCAGTGCTCGACCGCCCGTTCCGCACCGAGCCCGGTATGAGCACGTACGAACTGGGCGTCGAACGAACGCCGTTCCGCGCTTGCCTTCGAGCTGCGATCGAATGTCGACATGACGTAGCTCGCCAGGAACGCCAGCGGCATCGTAAACAACGCCGGGTGATCGTAAGGGAACACGGCAGCCGGATGCCCGAGCACCGACTTCCACACCGCCGGCGACAGAATGACAAGCGAGACCGACGAAACGAGTCCGACGATGCCGCCGCAAACGGCGCCGCGACTCGTCAACCCCTTCCAGTACATCGAAAGCACGAGCGGCGGGAAGTTCGCCGAAGCGGCAACGTTGAACGCCAGGGCGACGAGAAAAGCGAGATTCTGCCCTTTGAACAGGAGGCCAAGCACGACGGCAACGGCGCCGATCGCCAGTGTCGTCCATCGCGTAACCCGGATCTCCGATGCCCCGCTGGCTCGCCCCTTGCACAGCACGCTCGCATAGATGTCGTGCGATACGGCCGACGCCCCCGCCAGCACCAGGCCCGACACCACGGCCAGGATGGTGGCGAACGTCACCGCCGCAAGGAAGCCGAGGAACAGGCTACCGCCCGTCGCCTTGGCGAGATGCATCGCCACCATATTGCTCCCGCCGCGCAGCACCCCGCCCACCCGGCCGCCCTCGAAGAACTGCGGGTCGGTGCCGACGATCACGACACTCGCGAGACCAATGATGAACATCGCGACGAACATGAAACCGATGCACGAGCTGGCAACGAAAACGCTCTTTCTGGCTTCCCGCGCGTTCGGAACGGTAAAGAAGCGCATCAGGACGTGCGGCAATCCGGAGAGTCCGAACACCGTCGCAAGCGACATGGAGATGGCCGAAACGGGATCCGAAAACAGGCGGCCCGGCTCCATCAGCGAACTTCCCCCCTTGTGCACGGAGATCGCCGACAGCGCGAGCCGTTCGAAGCTGAAGCCGAAATGACCGAGCGCCAGCAACGTCAGCAACGTGCCGCCGAACATCAGCAGAACGGCCTTGATGATCTGAACCCACGTCGTCGCGATCATTCCGCCGAAAGTCACGTAGACGATCATGAGGCACCCGACGCCGACGACCGCATAGTTGTAGTCAATGCCGAATAGCAGTTGAACGAGTTCTCCCGCGCCAACCATCTGGACGATGAGATAGAAAAACACGACCGTCAACGAACTGACTACGCCCATCCAGCGTGTACTGATCGGATCAAGCCGGTAGGCGATGATGTCGACGAACGTAAACCTGCCGAGATTGCGCAGTCGCTCCGCCATGAGGAACAGCATCACGGGCCATCCCACGAAGAAGCCGACGACATAGAGCAGGCCATCGTAGCCTTTCGAATAGACGAGACTCACGACACCCAGCAACGTCGCGGCCGACATGTAGTCACCGGCAACCGCAAGGCCGTTCTGGAGCCCGCTGATTCCGCCGCCGGCGGTAAGGAAGTCGTTCACCGTCCTGGTGCGCCTCGCCGCCCAGTACGTGATGCCCAGCGTCATGCAGACGAACACCATGAACATCGCGATGGCGGCAAGATTGAGCGGCTGACGCTGCCCACCCTCGACCACCGGGCTCGCCCAGGCAAAGCCGCCCGGCGTGACGGCAAGCATGATTGTCGCGGTCGAAACGCGTGCGATCGATCTCATTCCATCACCTCGCCAAGCAGTTCGTTGGTCAGCCTTTCGAACCGATCATTCGCGACACGGACATAGAGCCACGTGAGCCCCCATCCCGCGACGATCACCGCAATCGCAAATACCACGCCGACGGTCGTGACACTTCCCGCCCACGCGGGGCTGCGCAACAGATCAGGCCGCAACGCAACCAGCGCGATCAGCCCGAAATACGTCCCCAACACGATAATCATCAACACCCGGCCCAGGCGTGCGCGTTCGTCGACCAGCTCACGAAACTTCACATGCTCCCGGATGCGCGAAACTGCGCTTTCATTCAACGTCATATGCCTCCTCCATCGATCATTTTTAGATTCAGTGCCGCTTTCCTAATCCGCCACCCCGTTCATTGATTCGTTATCCATACCATATAGGTCAATTCCCTATCCGGACGATAGCGCCTCCGTGATGGCGAGACGGTTGAGCATATTTCGACCATCTGCGAATAGCAGCCCCCTCAGGTGGGGGGCATCGACGCATTCGCATGCTCCTCATGAAAACACCGCGCGTCCCGGTCGCGCCGAAAAATCGGGACAGGCGTACGTGTGTGAATTCAGCGTGAGCCGCGCAACGCTGCTTCCCCCCCCCGTCCGGGGGGCGGCAAAACCGTGTCGTCACTCGGTATTTATGACGAACCAACGCTGCCGCCCAGCCACCCGCTCATTTCCAATGTCATGAACATTTTCCGGACCGACCTGAACCTGCTCGTGGTGCTCGAGTAGATCCATGCACAGCAAGGCATCACACGTGCGCGATGGCCCGCTTATGCTCGAATGCCCGCTCGATGCATCGATCGACACGTACCTCTACCGGCACGCGAATTCCGATGCCGATCCCGCGAATAGTCGGCTGCGTCGGCAACTGGGCGAGGTATTCGATTCCGCTCGCACGATCGGCGGTCGTCATGAACTCAACGACCTGACCGTCAACGCGGTATTCGTCATTTAGAAGGCCGCCGGCTCGTTAGACAGTCGGGTCTACGGCGGGGGCCTGAGCTACCGATTCACACCGACGATCCACGCCGACGCGGGCGTCTGGCATACGAGCGACGGGATCGACGTATGGCACCGTTATCGGGATTCGATATCTTTTCCGGATCCCGGGCGGCAGAAGCGCCGAGGAGCCTGAATCGGACATGTATTGATCTCGTACGCCCGATCCACCCGCATGCTGCGACTGCCGCGCCGATTCATGCATCCTGCACGATCACGACCTTGCCCATGAGCGGGCACTTCGCGATGACGGGGAACCGCTTTGCGCGGCCATGCAGCAAACCTTCACGGTGATGTGCGGCAAAAGCGATCACGCGTGACGCCGCGCGGATGGCGGCGATGAAACGGCACCGGCGGGCCGGCGCCGCGTCATTCGTCCGGCGAATGCCCCGGACGCGGCCGCCCGGGGACACACGCCCGTTACTGTTACTGCCCGCCTTCCAGACGCAACTGCAACCGGCTTTTCACGGACGTGACACCCGGCACCTGGCGGGCCGCATCCACCGCGACCTGATCCTGCGACTGGTCCGTGATCTGCCCGGCCAGCGTCACGTCGCCCGTCTTCGCCTTTGCAAATACGGTGACCTGCGCGCCGCCGATGCCGGGCGCCTTCGTGATCGCCTGGCGGACTTTCTTCGCGAACGCGCGATCGGCGGCGCGATCGGCCTTCTTCGCGGACCGCGCCGCCGCCGACGGTGACGGTGACGGTGACGCAACGGACGACGCGGCCGGCGACGTGGTGACCCGTTGCGGGCCGGACACGTCCGCATTGGGCGCGCCGGACTGCGCATGACCCAGGATCGGCGACAGCGCGACAAAACCTGCAACGACGGCAAGGCGGATCTTCATCGAATTCTCCTCAAGGAACGAACGGAAACTGCGGGGAAACTGCTGGGGAAAGCGGTCAGGCCACCGCACCCGACAACGCACGGGTGCGCGCACGGCCGCGCGGCGCGGCGATCGCTTCGAGCGCGTGCTCGTCGGCCGCCAGCGCGGGCGACAGCGTCGCGCGCAGGTGATCCAGAAAGGTGCGGATCTTCGCGTCCACGAATCGCCGGGACGCGAACATCGCGTAGACGTCGAGCATCGTCAGCCGGTAATCGGGCAGCACGCGGACGAGCCGCCCGCTGCGCAAATCGTCGATGACCGAATAGATCGCAAGCGGGCCGATGCCCAGCCCGGCGCGCAGCGCGATCGACAGCGCCTCTGGCGCATTGGCGTGAAACGACGCGGCGGTCACGGTGTGCGCCGCGACGTCCCCGCCCGCGCCGTGCAGCCGCCATTCGCCATTCGCGTCGGCAGGCGTATCGAGGCACAGGCACGCATGGCCCGCGAGTTCGGCCGGCGTGCGCGGCGTACCGTGCCGCGCGAGATAGGCCGGCGACGCGACCAGCACGCTGTAGCTCCGGCCGCACGAATGCGCGATATAGCCGGAATCGGGCAGGCTCGACGCGGTGACAACCGACACGTCGTACCCTTCCTCGACGAGATTCGGCAGCCGCTGCGAGTACGTCATTTCGACGGACACCTCGGGGAAGATCGCCTGATACGCGACGGCCGACGCGGTCACGTGGCTCTGCCCGAGCCCCGGCATCGTATGCACGCGCAGCCGCCCGTACGGGCGGACCAGTGCATTGCGCGCTTCGGCGTTCGCCTGGTCGACGTCGCCGAGGATCGCCAGCAGGCGTTCGAAATAGCGCCGCCCGTTGTCGGTCAGCGCGATCTTGCGGGTCGTCCGGTTCAGCAGCCGGATCTGCGCGTAGTCCTCCAGGCTGGCGACGGCCCGCGACACCTGAGCGGTCGCCATGTCGGACTGCTTCGCGACGGCGGTGAAACTGCCCGCCTGCACGACACGCACGAACGTCCGCATGTTTTCAAGCATGTCCATTTCGATTCATCGTCCATCGCGGCCGTCGCGACATCCGCCAGGCGCGCACGCTCGGGCCATCCCGCGCCCGGCCGCGCGGCGCGGCCTCGGTTTCGAACCGCGGCCCGCGATGCATCGACGTGCCCCGTGGGCCATCGCTCGCGTCGCGCGCCGTCATGTTCAGTGGTACCGATTGTCGTCATTCGCCGCGTTGCCTTCAGCCCCCCATCCGGGGGGCTGAAGCAAGGCCCGGTCATGTGGAATGCTTGCCGCCTGCGGCGGAAACCGGTGCCTGATCCGCCGCAGGCGTGCGCAGCACGATCTTGCCGATGTGGCGGCCGGAATCCATCAGCGCGTGCGCCGCGCTCGCATCGCGAAGGTCGAAGGTCTGGTAGACCTGCGGCTTCACCGTGCCCTGGCGGATCAGCGGCCATACGGCTTCCTCCAGCTCGCGGATGAGCTGAGCCTTCTCCGCGTAGGTGCGCGAGCGCAGCGTCGAGCCGATGTGCGTGAGACGCTTGGTGAGCATCGGGAACAGGTCGAGTTCCTTCGCGGGCCCGTTGATCACGCCAATCTGGACGATGCGGCCGTTCATCGCGGCCGCCGCGAAATTGCGCGCGACGTAGTCACCGGCGATGATGTCGACGATCACGTCCACGCCCTTGCCGTCGGTGAAGCGCTTGACCGCTTCGACGAAATCCTCGTTGCGGTACTCGATCGCGAGATCCGCGCCGAGCCGCAGGCTTGCTTCGCGCTGGGCTTCCGAGCCCACCGTCGTGATGATCGTCGACGCGCCGAACGCCTTCGCCAGCATCGTCGCGGTCGTGCCGATGCCCGACGCGCCGCCGTGAATCAGCACGCTCTCGCCGGCCGTGAACTGGCCACGCTGGAACAGGTTCAGCCAGACCGTCATGAAGGTTTCGGGCATTGCCGCCGCCTCCGTCATGTCGAGCCCTTCGGGAATCGCGAGCGTATTGCTCTCGTTCGCCACCGCGTATTCCGCGTAGCCGCCGCCCGGAATCAGCGCGCAGACTTCGTCGCCGATCGCGAAGCGCGTGACGTCGCGGCCCACCGCGACGACTTCGCCGGCAACTTCGAGACCGGGAATGTCGGACGCGCCGGGCGGCGGATCGTACAGCCCCTTGCGCTGGAACACGTCGGGGCCGTTCACGCCCGCCGCGTGAATGCGGATCAGCACTTCGTCGGGGCCCGGCGACGGCACGGGACGCGTGGTCGGCACAAGCACTTCGGGGCCGCCGGGGCGCACGATTTCAATCGCCGTCATGTCGGCGGGCAGGGTTGTCACGTCATCAGTCACGATATGATCCTCAACGTTCGTCGATGCACGGCCGATTCGCGGGTCATCCTCGAATCGCGGCATCGCAATGGGTGTGAAGACAGTCTAGAGACGGTGCCGCTCGCGGGCACGCAGTGAATTGCCGAACGAGGAATGCAAAAATGCATCAGTCAGCACAATCGATGAACTGGGACGACGCACGCGTGTTTCTCGCGATTCATCGCGAACGCACGTTGCGCCGCGCGGCGCAAACGCTCGGGGTCGACCAGGCGACGGTCGGGCGCCGGCTCGCGCAACTCGAGCACACGCTCGGCGCCACGCTGTTCCTGCGCTCATCGAAGGGCTATCTGACCACGCCGGTCGGCGAGCTGGCGCTGCGCGCCGCCGAGGCGATGGAACTGCATGCGCACGAGCTCGTCCGGCTGACGCAGGGCGTCGACCGGCGGCTCGCCGGCGAGGTCAAGATCACGACGACCGATGCGCTCGCGCTCGAATTCGTGATGCCGTCGATCGCGCGGCTGCATGCGAAGCATCCCGACGTATGCGTGTCGCTGAACACGTCGACTCAAGTGCTGAACCTGGCGAAACGGGAGGCCGACATCGCGGTGCGCACCGTGCGGCCCGACAACCCCGATCTCGTCGCGCGCCGCCTCGCCTGCTGGGACATGGGACTGTTCGCTTCGCACGACTATCTGCAACGGCATGGCGAGCCGGCACGCGGCAGTGCGTTCGCGGGGCACGACCTGGTGGTCTACCAGCCGTATGTCGACGCAAGCCGGAAGCCGGCGATCGCCGGCGAGCCGATCGATGCCGGGCGCATCGTCGGGCGGATGAATTCGAGCCTGATGATGCGCGCCGCGTTGCGCTCGGGCCTCGGCATCGGCGAAGTGCCGGTGCACATGGGCGAACGCGACGGCCTTGCCCGCATCTGGCCCGCGCAGATGCGGGAAGCGCCCTACGAGGTCTGGCTCGTCACGCATCGCGACCTGCGCCACACCGCGCGCATCCGCGCGACGATCGACGAGATCGTGTCCGCGTTCGACTCGCATCGATGAGCCACTCGCGCCGTGGCAACGCGGGCGCGCCGCGCGCCCCCGCCTACTCGTCGCCGACGCGCGTGCGGGACGACGCATCGAGCGCCAGCCCGCTGCGCACGGCCTGGATGCGCGACGTGACGTTGAGCTTCTCGAAGATGTTCTTCAGGTGCCACTTGATCGTCTCCGGCGCAACGCGCAGCGCGCGGGCGATCTCCTTGTTCGACAGGCCGCGCGCGACGTAATCGAGAATTTCGACCTCGCGCGCGCTCAGGTTGCCGGCCGTGCCGGGCCGTGCGGCCGGCGCGGCATTCGACGCCCGGTCCGCGTCGAACGCGCGCGCGAGTTCGCGCAGATACCACGCACCGACCGCCGGAAACCGGTCGGCCCGCTTCAGCACGCGCGCCGTCAGGCGTTCGGCCACGGCGCCTTCGTCGACGAACGTGCGCACGAGCCCGTTGCCTTGCCCGTATTCGAGCGCAGGGGCAAGCACGGCCAGTGCGTCGTCTTCCTGACCGGCCTGTTCGAGCGCGACCGCGCGCAGCACGGCGGCCTGCGCGGCGAACCAGTCGAACCCGCGCGCGGCCAGCACGTCGTGCACGATTGCCATGACCCGGGCGGCTTCTTCCGCGCGGGCATCGGCAAGCAGCAGCCGCGCCCGCGCGGACTGCGCCATCTGCCACGTCTCGACGTAGCTCGACGCGGCTTCCGGTGGTTCAGCCGACACCAGCGCCGCCAGCGCCCGCCCGACACGATGAGCCTGTGTCAGCTTCCCCGCGCTCACATGCAGCCGAACACCGGTCGCCATGCAGGCAACGCGCAGCCGCAACCATTGCCGGCTGCAGGCGATGTGATCGGCTTCGTCGAGCATCTCGTGCGCTCGGGCCTCGTTGCCCGACCGGAACTGCAGCACCGCTGCCGTCTGCATGAACCGCAGCAGCGGCCCGAGCGAACACGCCTGCATCGCGATGTCGAAACGGTCGCGCTGTGCTTCGCGCACCTTCGGCCAGTCGTTCCATTCGTAATAGATCGCGGACAGGTAGCCGGCCGACAGCGCCGTCGCCGCCGACAGCCGCCCGGCCGAGCGTTCCGCGCCGCGCAGCGCGGTCTCGAACGTCTTCGACGCATCGTGCAGGCGGCCCGCGACGAATTCGGCGAGGCCGGACATGTTCTGCCGGTAGACATGCGCAAACAGCGGCTCATGGCCCGACGCCGCACGTTCCGCCCGCGCGCGCAGGTCGAGCGCGTCGTCGAGGCGGCCCGCGTAGCCGAGCCCGAAGATGAGCGTCGTCTGCCCGATCTGTTCGACCCACGAGCCGGCCGGCGGGCCGGCCGCCAGCACGCGCTCGCCGAGCTCGAGCGACTCGATGCTCCGGTCCGACAGCCCCGCGATGAGCGAGCGGACGCCGAGCAGTTCGGTCGCGGTGACCGCATCCGTGCCGACGCGCCGTGCATCGATATCGGCTTCGATCGCCTCCAGCGCGCGCCGCGCGTCGACTATCTGCATCGACAACGCCAGCGCCCACACGTGGGCGATGCGCAGGCGCAGGCGGCCCGCCAGCGCCTGTTCCGGCAGGCGGGACACCCAGTCGAGCACGGTGCGCACGTCGCTGGCTGCGATCAGCTTCATCGCGCACGCCTCGACCCAGCCGGCGGCCGCGTCGAAATCGCCGGCCGCGAGCGCATGCCTGACCGCATCCGGCCATTGCCGTTCGGCCGCGTACCACGCGCTCGCGCGGCGATGCAGCGCGGCGACCTCGTCCGGCAGGCGCAACGTCAGCTCCTCGCGCAGGTATTGCAGGAACAGCGCGTGATAGCGATAGCTCCGACGGCCGCCGTCGACCGAGCGGATGAACAGGTTGTGCGCACTCAGCCACTCCAGGCACGCGACGGCATCGTCGCGGCCAGTCAGTGCATCGCACAGCGGGGGCGTCATCCGGTCCAGCACGGCCGTGCAGAGCAGGAAATGACGGATCGCGTCCGGCACCTGCGTCATCACGTTCTCGTTCAGGTACGCGGCGATGCCGGCGCGCGCATGGCTGACCTGCTCGGCGACGCGCGCCGCATCGTTGTCGTCGCGCAACGCGAGCGCCGCGAGCTGCAGGCCCGACACCCAGCCTTCGGTGGCCGCGCGCAGCCGCCCGGCGTTTTCCGCACTGAGCGGCTTGCCGGCGACGCGCTCGAAGAACGCGCTCGTCTCCGCTTCATCGAAACGCAGATCGTCCTCGTCGACCCGGACGAGCTCGTCGCGCGATTCGAAATAGCTGAGCGGCAACGCGGGCGCCGAGCGGCACGACAGCACCACGTGCAGGTTCGATGGCGCATAGCGCAGCAGCTCGAACATCGCGTCGTGGATGACGGGCGACGCGAGGCGGTCGTAATCATCGAGCATCAGGAACAGCTCGACGCCCGCGACCTCCAGCTCGTTGAGCAATTCGTCGAACACGATCTTCAGCGGAATCAGCGCGCGGTCGCGCAGCAGCCGCTGCGCGCGGCCGCCGACACCGCCCGTCGCGTCGACGATCGCCGCCACCACATACGACGAGAAGATCGATGCGTTGTCGTCGTCCTGGTCGAGGCTCACCCACGCAACCTTCACGTTCGTCGCCACGAGCGCGTCGCGCCACTCCGCCAGTACGGTCGTCTTGCCGTACCCGGCCGGCGCGCACACGAGCGTCAGCCGGCGATCGAGGCCACGCGCGAGTCGGCCGAACCGCGCGATGCGCGACACGATTCCACGGGCCGACGCCGGTGCAAGCTTGGTGCGCACCAGCACTTCGATCCCGTCGGCGTCCGCAGGCCCTGCTGCTTGTCTGCTGTCGCTGGACGTCATGCTGTTCCTGTTCTCCTTGCGCTGCGCGCGTGCGTCCGCCTGGAAGGCCGGGCCGGTGTGCGGCCCGCTGCGCGGCGCGGTGCCGCCTCGCATCGAAACAGCATAGCGACACGGCATCGGCCCTCATAAGTAGGTGATGTCCGTACCGCGGCGCGCGTCGGTCGAACGGAAGGACTCGCATTGTTCTCGATCGCGCGCATGCTGTTCAGCCCCCCATTCGGGGGGCTACCGTGCGAGGAAAGTCGCGCCATCCTGACTGGAAGGTGTCCTGCGCAACCGGCCGATCCGCGCGTCGGGACCGTCGCCCCGCTTTTCCGCCAGGAGCCGCCATGAACCGTCGCGACGTCGTCGCCACCTTTTTCGACCGGTATCGCGAGCATGACATCGAGGGCATGCTCGCGCTATTTTCCCCTGGCGCCGCCCTCGACTACGTGCCGGCCGGTGCGGCCGCGCCGGCGGACACGCACGGCAGGATGATCTGGGGCGCGCTGCTGGACGCGTTCCCCGACCTGTCGAACAGGATCGATGCCATTCATTCCGATGACGCCGGCCGCCACGCCACCGCCGAGGTCACGATCGGCGGCACGCAGGCGCGGGACTTTCTCGGCATCCGGAATCGCGGCCGGTCGTTCACGCTGCGGCACGCGTTCGTGTTCGAGTTCGATGCCGACGGCCGCATCACACGGCTGGCCGCCTACTGGGACAATGTCCGGCTCTTCGAGGATCTCGGCAAGACGACGCTCGGATGAGCCGGCGCGGCCGGCGGCCGGCGGCCGGCGCCCGGCCGGCCGCACCGTCACGCGGGCTGGTAGCGCTCCCGCAGCGCCCGCTTGTTGATCTTCCCGACGCTCGTCTTCTCGATCGCATCGACGATCAGCAGCCGTTCCGGCACCGCGTACCGCGAGATCAGCCCACGATCGGCCACCTGCTTCACGTGCGCCTGCAACTCGGCCGGCCCGACGCGCCCCACATGATCGTCGGCCAGCACGACGAGCGCGAGCGGCCGCTCGCCCCAGCGCGCGTCCTTCACGCCGATGACGGCCGATTCGCGTACGGCGGGATGGCGTGACAGGATGTCCTCGAGTTCCAGCGACGACACCCATTCACCGCCCGTCTTGATCACGTCCTTGATCCGGTCGGTGATCTGCAGCCGGCCATCCGGATCGATCACGCCGATGTCGTTCGTATGGAGATAGCCGCCGGCCCACAACGACGCCGTCGCCGGCGCGTCGCCGAGATAGCCGGCCGTCGCCCACGGCATGCGTACGACGACTTCGCCTGCCGCGCGGCCGTCATGCGGCACGTCGCGAAAGTGAGGATCGACGATGCGCAGGTCGACGAGCGGCAGCGGCAGCCCCGCCTTGGTCCGGCGCGCGAGCTCGTCGTCGGCCGTGCCGTCCGCCATCGGCGACGCATCGACCTGGGCGATCGTCATCAGCGGGCAGGTCTCCGACATCCCGTAGCCGGTGTACACGTCGATGCCGCGCGCGAGCGCCGCCCGCGCCAGCCCTTCGGGCAACGGCGAGCCGCCGACCACCACCTTCCACGACGAGAGATCGACCGACGCCGATGCGGGGCAGTCGAGGATCATGCCGAGCAGGGTCGGCACGCAGTGCGAGAACGTCACCGACTCGCGCTCGATCAGCGCCAGCAGCCCGTCGGGCGAGTAGCGCCCCGGATAGACCTGCTTGAGCCCGAGCGTGGTCGCGATATAAGGCAGCCCCCACGCGTGCACGTGGAACATCGGCGTGATCGGCATGTAGACATCGTCGCGATGCAGGCGCCCGCGATCGCGTGCGCTCGACAGCGCGGCCATCCCGGCCAGCGTGTGCAGCACGAGCTGGCGATGGCTGAACGCAACGCCTTTCGGCAGCCCGGTCGTGCCGGTCGTATAGAACGTCGTCGCGCGCGTGTTCTCGTCGAAATCGCCGAACACGAAATCGGGCGAACTGGCCGCGACGAGCCGTTCGTATTCGTCGGCAAAACCGTCGGGCAGCCCGGTCTCGGCGCCGTCCGCGATCAGCACGAAGTGCTGCGCCGCGACGAGCCGGTCGCGGATGCCGTCCAGCAACGGCAGGAAATCGCGATGCACCAGCACGACACGCGCGCCGCAATGGTTCAGCGTATGGAGCAGCTGGTCGGGCGACAGCCTGACGTTCGCGGTCATCAGCACCGCGCCCATCATCGGGATCGCGTAATAACACTCCAGGTAGCGGTGGCTGTCCCAGTCCATCACGGCGACCGTATCGCCCGCGCCGACGCCGAGCGACGTCAGCCCGCTCGCCAGTTGCCCGATGCGATGCCGGAACGTCCAGTAATCGTGCCGGACCTGGTCGCCGTACACGATCTCCTGCTCGGGCCGCGTCGCGAGCGGCGTGTGAAGCAGCTGCTTGATCAGCAGCGGATACGCATGCGCGGACGAGGCCGGCGCATCGTGCAAATGCGGCTGTGACGGATTCATGAATGGCTCCATAAGCGACCGGTCAGGCACGATGCCGGCCGGGCGAAGATGCGCTCCCGCAGCGACACGGCCCGTACGTACGCCGAGTCCTGTCCGGTCTTTGCGAGTCCGGCCACGATACCCGACGCGCCGGCTTCGGCGTCCCCCCCTGTCAGGGGGAGCCGGCGCACGCGCGCCGGCCCGGCGGACATCCGCGCGTCACGTGCCCGGCGTATCCACGACGGTGTGCGCAAGGTGCGCGGCGCCGTGTCACGACCCACCTGATCGGGGGGGCGTGGCGCCAAGGGTGACGTTGTACGATTCATGACGGCGCGCAACCTGTTCGTCGGGACACGCGTCCCCTCGCCCCGGGCATGAACGGAGGCCCACGCCGCCGATTCGAAACCGTGCATGCGCAATGCACGCGTTTTGGCCGTTTTCCATGCCGAATCCTCAATCCATCCCCCCGAGAAAGGAGCAGCCATGACTTCCGAACAGCCGCAGATGGACAGAACGCCCACGCCCGATCCGGCCGAAAACAACGCGTACTTTCCGTCCCCGTATTCGCTGTCGCAGTACACGTCGTCGAAGACCGATTTCACCGGCGCGGATTACCCGAATCCGTACACGGGCGGCAAGTGGAAGGTGCTGATGATCGCGACCGACGAGCGCTACGTCCTGATGACGAACGGCAAGATGTTCTCGACCGGCAATCATCCGGTCGAAATGCTGCTGCCGATGCATCACATGGACCAGGCCGGCTTCGAGATCGATATCGCGACGCTGTCGGGCAACCCCACGAAACTCGAACTCTGGGCGATGCCGGGCGACGACGAGGCGGTGCAAGGCACGTACCGGAAGTACCTGCCGAAGCTCAAGACGCCGCTGAAGCTGTCCGACGTGCTCGACGCCAACCTCGGCCCCGAATCGCCGTACATCGCGGTGTTCATCCCGGGCGGCCACGGCGTCCTCGCCGGCATTCCGTACAGCAAGGACGTGAAGCGCGCACTGCACTGGGCGCTCGATTACGACCGGCACATCATCACGCTGTGCCACGGGCCCGCGAGCCTGCTCTCGGCCGCCGTGGACGAGGATCCGCAGGACTACCCGTTCAAGGGCTACGAGATGTGCGTGTTCCCGGATGCGCTCGACACCGGCCCGAATCTCGACATCGGCTACATGCCGGGCCCGCTGCCGTGGCTCGTCGCGCAAAGCCTGGAACAGCTCGGTGCGAAGGTGCTCAACAAGGACATGACCGGCCGCTGCCATCAGGACCGCAAGCTGATCACGGGCGACAGCCCGCTCGCGTCGAACGGTATCGGCAAGCTCGCGGCCGCGGCGCTGCTGAAGGAAATCGGCCACTGACGCGGGCCGCCCCGCGATCGGTTGGCACCGCGGGCGCGATGCGATGCGCTTCGCGCACCGGCAGGTTGCCGATATGAGACCCGCCCGCCGCCGCGGGCGCGGCCCGGCCTCATCGAGCCGGGCCATCATCACCATACCGTTCGTGAACGCGCCGGCACGAGCCGGCGCACACCGCCGCCCGGCCTCTGCTCGGCGGTGTTTCCCATGCGGTAGTATGGCGACTCGATGGAAACCCCGATGGACTCACACGAATGGCCCTGCCTGATCTCCCGACCCCTTCCAGCGCCGGCCAGGACGCCCAGGCGCTCGTCCTCATCGCCGAAGACGAACCCGAGATCGCCGAGATCCTGACCGCCTATCTCGCGCGCGGCGGCCTGCGCACCGTGCACGCGGCCGACGGCCGCCGCGCACTGGAACTGCACCTGCAGCTCAAGCCCGACCTCGTGCTGCTCGACGTGCAGATGCCGCACGTCGACGGCTGGAAAGTGCTCGCCGAAATCCGTCATCGCGGCGACACGCCCGTGATCATGCTGACCGCGCTCGACCAGGACATCGACAAGCTCACCGGCCTGCGCATCGGTGCCGACGATTACGTGGTGAAGCCGTTCAATCCCGCCGAAGTCGTCGCGCGCGCGCAGGCGGTGCTGCGTCGCTCGATGGCCGGCGCCCGCCAGGAAGAACAGCGCGTGCTGCGGGTCGCGCCGTTCGAGATCGACCTCGAACACCACGAAGCCACGCTCGAAGTGGGCAGCGAGCGGCACACGCTCGTGCTGACGCTCACCGAGTTCAAGCTGCTCGCGCAGCTCGCGCGCGCGCCGCGGCGCGTGTTCAGCCGCGCCGAGCTGATGGCCACCTGCCTGCCGGAAGGCGACGCGCTGGAACGCACGGTGGACAGCCACGTCAGCAAACTGCGCAAGAAGCTGGACGACCTCGGCGTGCAGGGCGTGCCCGTCAGCGTGCGCGGCGTCGGCTACAAGCTCTGGAGCTGAACGTGAAGCTCGATGGCCTGAGCCGGCAGATCGCGCTGACGATGGCCGGGATGGTGTTCGGCGTGACGATGCTGATGGTGCTCACCGCCACCGTCTTCTACTACGTCGCGTTCAACTACTGGCCCGCGCATTTCAACACGAAGAACTTGCTGCCGACCGCACCGGAATGGCTATGGCTGATCGCGACCACGTCGGTCGGCCTCGCGCTGTCGGTCGCGGTCGCCGTCAATCTCGCGCGCCGCATCCTCGTGCCGCTGAATTCGGTCACCGACAGCATTCGCCGCGTCGCGCGCGGCGATCTCGGCGCACGCGCCGTTGCAGGCGACCGCTCGCTGCACGAAGCCGCGCTGCTCGCCGACAACTTCAACGCGCTCGCCGGCGAGCTGCAGCGCGTGACCAACGAGCAGGCGATCTGGAACGCCGCGATCGCGCACGAGCTGCGCACGCCCGTCACGGTGCTGCGCGGACGCCTGCAGGGGCTCGCCGAAGGCGTGTTCACCCCTGACGAAGCGCAGTTCCGCAGCCTGCTCACGCAGGTCGAGGGGCTGACGCGGCTGATCGAGGATCTGCGCGTGGTCAGCCTCGCGGATGGCGGCCATTTGAGTATCGAGATCCGCGACGCCGATCTTGCCGCCGAGGTGCGCGCCGTGGTCGACGTGTTCGCGCACGCGCTGCAGGCCGCCGGCCAGCATCCGGTGCTCGATCTCGACCCGCGGCGCATGCGCTGCGACCCGGTACGCATCCGTCAGGCGCTGCTGGCGCTGCTGGAAAACGCGCGCCGCCATGCGGTGCCCGGCGCGATCCGGATCCAGACGTGCATCGAAGAAGGAATGTGCCGGCTGCGCGTCGAGGACGACGGCCCCGGCATCCCGGCGGATTTCGCGCCGCACGTGTTCAAGGCCTTCCGGCGCGTTGACGAGTCGCAGCCCGGCGGCAGCGGCCTCGGGCTCGCCGTCGTCGCGGCGATCGCGCATGCGCACCACGGCGAAGCCGTCTGCGTGCCGACCGGCGCGGGCGGTACGCGGTTCGAAGTGCAGTGGCCCGACAACCTCGTGCCGGCGCCGGACAACGAGCGCTTTCCGGCTTAAGACGCCGCCTTTGCGTCGCCTTTGACCGTCACGCGCGCGGTTCGCGCCCGACCTGTTCGAGCGGCGGATTGAACCCGAGCACCGTGTACTCCCGCACGGACACTTTCCCTTTCCCCGCCGCGCCCTGCACGACGACCGCGCGCACGGCGCCGGCCCGATCGAACTTCAGGCGGGTGCCGACGGTCGCATTGCGCAGCGCCTCCAGCTCCTCGATCCGCGCGATCGCCAGCTTGCGCACCGCGCCGGATACGTACACCGGCAGGAACACCAGCGCGATGAAGATCGACACCGCGTCCTTCGAGGCGGTGTCGAGCACCGGCTGACCCGACATCACGAGCGACAGCGACGTCGCCGCGACGAAGATCGCGAGCACGGTCGCACCCACGCCGAGCGACGAGAACCGCTCGGCCGCCTTCTTCATGCGTGCCTTCACGAGCGCGCGCGTGGTCGCGGCGGGCACCAGCCATTCGCGCTGCGCGCCGTGGTACCCGGCGAAGCCGAGGAACAGCGTCGCGACGGCGCTGACGGCGATGCTGGTGTACAGCGCGTCGAACAGCATGCAGATGAATTCGAGCACGAACACGATCACCGGCGGCCACAGCAGCAGACGGAACGAATAGCCGTCGCGGCCATGCCCGCGGATCCACCATTTCACCGGCGGCAGCTCCCAGAAGCGGCTCTCGCGGCGGAGTGAAAGTTCTTCGTCGTCGGTCAATTCTTCACCTGTGGTGTTCCATTGCATCGGGTACGGCCGATGCAGATGATGCCGCTGATGCCGCAGAAACGGGAATGAATACCTGGGGTTATCGATTGATCCCAAAGATTCATTAGACAGTGTCTTCGCCGCCGCGCGATGCTGGCCCGGCCAGTGAACGCGGCGTCATCGCCACGCCGCGCACGAGAATGGAGTGAGACACATGCCCAACGACCCTCGTCAACGGCGCCACACGCTGTGGCTGCTGTGCGCGCTTTCGTTCATCCTCTACGTCGACCGCGTCAACCTCGCGACCGCGGCCGGCGCGATCAAGGCCGAACTCGGCCTGTCGAATACCGAACTCGGCGTCGCATTCTCCGCGTTCGCGTATTCGTATGCAATCTGCCAGATCGGCGGCGGCTGGATCGCCGACCGGTTCGGCGCCCGCATCACGCTGATCGGCTGCGGGCTGATCTGGGTCGTGTCGACCTTCGCGACCGGGCTCGTGCACAGCCTCGGGCTGCTGTTCGCCGCACGCCTGCTGCTCGGCATCGGCGAAGGCGCGACACTGCCCGCGCAGGCCCGCGCGATCACCCACTGGTTCCCGCGCGAGCGGCGCGGCGTCGTGCAGGGCTTCACGCATTCGTTCTCGCGGCTCGGCAACGCGGTCACGCCGCCGATCGTCGCCGCGCTGATGACCTGGCTGTCGTGGCGCGCGGCGTTCTTCGTGATCGGCGCGGTGACGCTCGTATGGCTCGCGTGGTGGATCGTCGGCTTCCGCGAACATCCGCTCGGCGACGAAGCCGCCGACGGTCGCACGCACGCCACGCGCCCCGCGCCGCCCGCCGGCCCGACGCCGTGGGGGCCGCTGTTCCGCCGGATGGCGCCGACCATCTTCGTCTACTTCTGCTACGGCTGGACCGCGTGGCTGTTCTTCACGTGGCTGCCGACGTTCTTCCTGAACGGCCAGGGCCTGAACCTGAAGTCGACCGCGCTGTTCGCGTCCGGCGTGTTCTTCGCGGGCGTGGTCGGCGACACGCTCGGCGGCTGGCTGTGCGACCGCATCTACCGGAAGACCGGCAACCTCGCGCTGTCGCGCCAGAGCGTGATCGTCGCGAGCTTCGTCGGCGCGCTCGTGTGCCTGCTGCCGCTCGCGGTCGTGCACTCGACGGCCGGCGTCGCGCTGTGCCTGTCGGGGTCGTTCCTGTGCCTCGAATTGACGATCGGGCCGATCTGGGCCGTGCCGAGCGACATCGCGCCGACCCACGCCGGCATCGCGAGCGGGATGATGAACGCAGGCTCCGCGATCTCGGGGATCCTGTCGCCGATCCTGTTCGGCTATCTCGTCGATCGCACCGGGAGCTGGACCGTGCCGTTCATCGGCTCGGTCGCGATGCTGGTGATCGGCATCGTCGCCGCGCTGCGAATTCGCCCGGAGCGCACGCTGGCGGAATCGATGCCGGCGCTCGCCGATGCGCCCGCCGCGCCGTCGGCGCACTGAGGCCGTTCGCTTCGGGTTCACCTGCCTTATCCGTCTCGCCGGCGTCGCCATCACGCTTCACTGCGTTCCGCGACGCGGGTGCATGACTGGTTCGGCTGGCTCGGCTGGCTCGGCTGGCTCGGCTGGCTCGGTTGGCTCGGTTGGCTCGGTTGGCTCGGTTGGCTCGGTTGGCTCGGTTGGCTCGGTTGGCTCGGTTGGCTCGGTTGGCTCGGTTGGCTCGGTTGGCTCGGTTGGCTCGGTTGGCTCGGTTGGCTCGGCGGGATCGGCCGGCGCGGCTGGTTCGGCCGGCTTGGCTGATTCGGCCTGCCAGGCTGGTTCGGCCGACGCGGCTGATTCGGCCAACGCGGCTGGCGCGGCTGGCTCGGCCGCCTTGGCTGGCAAACCGCCCCATTAAGCACCGTCATCATCTCCGGCCCCAGTCCCGTGAAACAGCGCGAGAAACTGCTGCGCGGGGATGCTCAGCGGCCGGTCGCGCCGCACGAGGCTGCCGTACGACGGCAGCTTCTGTTCGAGCGTGTAATCGACGATCGCGACGAGCCCGTGCTCCGCATTGCGCTGCGCCACCGTCAGCGGAATCACGCCGAGCATCGACGAACGGTCGACGAGGTTCATCGTGGTCAGGATCGACCCCGTTTCGACCAGCCCGCGCGGCATCGGCTGGTGCCGCGCGCTGAACTCGCGCTCGACGACCTCGCGCGCCGGGCTGCCGGCCGGCTGCAGGATCCACGCGTAATCGAGCAGCGCATCGAATTCCACGGGCCCCGAGCCCGCGAGCGGATGGTCGCGGCCCGCGATGATCGCGAGGGCCTCGTCGTCCACCACGCGGAAATCGCAATCGGTCCCCACGTGGCGCCCGATCACCACTTCGAGCACGCCGTCAAGAAGCTGCGGCATCAGCCGGTCGCTCGTATCCACGGCGATGTCGATCGCCAGCAGCGGGTAACGCGCCTTCAACTGCACGAGCGCCTCGGTGAGCCGCCCCGGCGACGCCGCCATGATGCTGCCGATCGCGAGCCGCCCCGCGCTGCCGAGCTGCAGCTCGCCGAGCTCGCGGTTCAGCGCCTCCACGCTGCCGCGAATGCCACGGAAATAGCCGAGCACGCGCTCGCCGGCCGGGTTCAGCACGAGCCCGCGCCCGACGCGATCGAACAGCCGCTGCCCGAGCGCGCTCTCCAGTTCCGCCAGCATCTTCGTCGCGGCCGGCTGCGTGAGGCCCATCTGGTCGGCCGCCGCGCGCAGCGTCGAGCATTCGTCCACGGCCAGCAGCAGCGCGATCTGCCGCATGCGCAGCCGGTTCAGCAGCTGCGGCGTCGAGTCTCGTCGGTCGATCGAGCCCATCTTTGATTACTCCAGGTTATCGATTCATCAAGAGTTTTCAATTTACCGACTCGATCTGTCTACCTAGCATCAACCCCTTGACGTCCCCCACCGCGTAAATGCGGCGGATTCCCACAACTGGCGATGCACGTCCGCATCGGAGAATGTTCAACGCAGCGTTGGTATCTCGATCATGCTCGACACCACATTCACTGCAGGTCCACTCTCTTATTCGCAGTCCCGCGATACCTTTCGGCCGCGTCGTGCTGTCTTTCGACCCGCACGCCGAACAGGACTGGGTAGAACCGTACTCGTCGACTTCCTCGAATGTGGCCCCGTGCACGATCGCCTTGTAGCGGAGCTTGTCTCGGAAGGACGACCAGGACGCGTCGTAGACGCTTCTCGCCATCCTGGTCCTGGCGAGTTTCGCAGCCGACACATTGCCAACTGCGATGTAATCGAAGCGCCGCACCAAATCAAGCGCGAGCTTGTGCTGGAAATCGGCACGGGAATTCGCCACCTTGGCATGCAGCTTCGCGATATGCCGTTTGTGCTTTCGCGCCCGCTGCGCTTTCGCGAGCTTCTCGGCCGCGCGTCGGCCGAACTGATCGTTAGGCAGCTTCTCGCCAGTCGAAAGTGTGGCGAAGTCTTTCAGACCAAGGTCGATACCGACACCGGAACGAATCGGGCGCACCTGAGCATCGGGTATCTCGATTGTGATGTTCAGAAACCAGTTGCCACGCGCATCTTGCGCAAAATTGGTTCCGTCCTTGATCTTGCCTTCGGGAAGCGGACGGCTGTTGAACACGCGAAATGTGTTGCCGGCGAAGCGAAAGGCATTGCCTTCACGCTTCAGGTCACAGCCCTTCAGCGGCACCCAGCCAAGCGATTTCCTGCCGCGATAGCGCAAGTACGGGCGCCGGCGCTGACTGCGCGACTTTGCGTATTGCTCGCACGTCGCATTGACCGTGCCGGCGCTGACACCGAGTTCCTTACAGCTGCCACTTGTCAGCCTGTTGAGGTCAAAACCCGTCGGCCACCTCTTACTCCACTTGAGCGCGTGCTTCTGCGTGTCGTTGCAGAAGTTCCAGACGTAGTTCACCGCACGGCTTTGCTTGGTAAGCAGTCCGTTGAGCGACTTCACCCGGTAGCGGTAGACAAGGATCATGCCGGCAATCCTAACCCGTTGAATAAGCTGCCGGTCAAGAGGGCACCGTTCCTCCTAGCGATGCGCCCCGAAAGAAATCTCTTTGCGGGAAATGGCGAAGCACAACGGAACAATTGATCAAACAAACGGCCACGCGCCGCCACCGGAGACACCGCATGAACACCCCCTCGTCCACCGCCGCCCTGCCCGTCGTCGCGCTGACGCTCGGCGACCCCGCCGGCATCGGCGCCGAGCTGATCGCGAAACTGCTCGCGCGCCCCGACGCAACTTCCCGCGCGAACCTCGTGCTGATCGGGGATCGCTGGCTGTGGGAAGCCGGCCAGCGCGTTGCCGGCGTGACGGTCGACGTCGAGCCCGTCGCGTCGCTCGCCGCCGCGCGCGGCCGGCCGTCGACCGCGCGCGCCGCGTTCGTCGCCATCGACACGATCGATCCGGCCGACGTCACGGTCGGGCAGCCCAGCGCGGCCGGCGGCCGCTCGACGCTGACCGTGCTCGACCTGTGCCTCGACGCCGCGCTTGCCGGCGACATCGACGCGATCTGCTTCGCGCCGCTCAACAAGTACGCGATGAAGCTCGGCGGGCTGAAGCACGAGGACGAGCTGCACCACTTCGCCGAGGCGCTCGGCGTGACCGGCTACTTCTGCGAATTCAACACGCTCGGCGAACTGTGGACCGCACGCATCTCGTCGCACATTCCGCTGAAGGATGCGCCGGGCTACCTGAGCATCGAGCGGATCGAACAGGCTTCCGAACTGATCTACCGGTCGCTGCTCGCGAACGGCGTCGCGGCGCCGAAGGTGGCGATCGCCGCGTTCAACCCGCACGGCGGCGACGGCGGCAGCTGCGGCCGCGAGGAAGTCGACATCATCGAGCCGGCCGTGCGCAAGCTGCAGTCGCGCGACTGGCCGACCGACACACCGTTCCACGGCCCGTTCCCCGCCGACACGATCTTCCTGAAGGCGCAGGCCGGCGACTACCAGGCGATCGTCACGATGTACCACGACCAGGGGCAGATCGCGATCAAGCTGCTCGGCTTCTCGCGCGGCGTGACCGTGCAGGGCGGGCTGCCCGTGCCGATCACGACGCCCGCGCACGGCACCGCGTACGACATCGCGGGCCGCGGCACGGCCGACGTCGGCGCGACCTGGCAGGCGCTGCAGATCGCCTGCCGGATGGGCGCGGCGCGCCGCACCAACACCGTTTCGGCGTGACGTTCGCGCGCCTCCCCCACACGACAACATCGATTACCGGAGACACCATCATGAAGATCCGTTCCGTACGTGCACGCGTATTCCAGTGGAAAGGCAAGACCGTTCCGCCCCAGGGCAACTTCTGCTCGAACGCGATGGACCTGCTGTACGCGCCGCAGGAAACGATGAGCACGTTCCGCTTCCATTCGTGGACGGTCGTCGAAGTCGAGACCGACGACGGCATCGTCGGCCTCGGCAACGTCGCGCTCGCGCCGCATGTCGCGAAGGTGATCATCGACCAGTACCTTGCGCCGCTCGTGATCGGCCAGGACCCGTGGGACTACGAATACCTGAACCAGCGGATGTATCGCGCGACCCACGCGTGGGGCCGCAAGGGCATCGGCATGGCGGCGATCTCGGCGGTCGACATCGCGATCTGGGACATCCTCGGCAAGAGCGTCGGCAAGCCCGTGTTCAAGCTGCTCGGCGGCCGCACCAAGGAAAAGATCCCCTGTTACTACTCGAAGCTCTACCGCACCGATCTGAGAGAGATGCAGGACGAGGCGCAGCGCTACCTGAAGGAAGGCTTCCGCGCGTTCAAGATGCGCTTCGGCTACGGGCCCGCACACGGGCAGCAAGGCGTGACCGAAAACCTGAAGTCGGTCGCGGCGATCCGCGAGGTGATCGGCTACGACAACGACCTGATGCTCGAGTGCTACATGGGCTGGAACCTCGAGTACGCGAAGCGCATCCTGCCGAAGCTCGAGAAATACCAGCCGCGCTGGCTGGAAGAACCGGTGATCGCCGACGACATCGACGGCTATGCGGAGCTGAACCAGCTGACGCGCATTCCGATCTCCGGCGGCGAGCACGAATTCTCGCTGTACGGCTTCAAGCAGTTGCTCGACCGCAAGGCCGTGTCGGTCGTCCAGTACGACACGAACCGCGTCGGCGGGATCACGATGGCGCACAAGATCAACGCGTTGTGCGAGGCGTACAGCGTGCCGGTGATTCCGCATGCGGGCCAGATGCACAACTATCACCTGACGATGAGCACGCTCGCGTCGCCGATGAGCGAGTACTTCCCGATGTTTGACGTCGAAGTCGGCAACGAGCTGTTCTATTACATCTTCGACGGCGAGCCGGTGGCCGAGAACGGCTTCGTGCAGCTGCGCGACGACGTGCCGGGCCTCGGCCTCACGCTGAAGACCGAGTTCCTCGACCAGTTCGACATCGTCGAGTGAGGCACGCCATGAACGCACGCTACCAGGGCGTCTTTCCGGTCGCGCCGACGATCTTCGACGCGCACGGCGCGCTCGATCTCGACGGCCAGCGCCGCTGCCTCGACTTCATGATCGATGCCGGTTCGCAGGGCATCTGCATCCACGCGAACTATTCGGAGCAATTCGCGCTCGGCGACGACGAACGCGACCTGATCACGCGCACCACGCTCGAGCATGTGGCGGGCCGCGTGCCGGTGATCGTCACGACGTCGCACTTCAGCGCGCGGATCTGCGCGGAACGCAACCGGAACGCTCAGGCAATGGGCGCGGCGATGGTGATGGTGATGCCGCCGTACCACGGCGCGACGTTCCGCGTGCCCGAAGCGCAGGTGCGCGCGTTCTTCCGCGAAGCCGCCGACGGCCTCGACATTCCGCTGATGATCCAGGACGCGCCCGCGAGCGGCGTCGCGCTGCCGGCCGCGCTGCTCGCGTCGCTCGCCCGCGAGATCGACGCGGTGTCGTACTTCAAGATCGAGACCGCCGGCGCCGCGTCGAAGCTGCGCGAGCTGATCGCGCTCGGCGGCGATGCGATAGAGGGGCCGTGGGACGGCGAGGAAGGCATCACGCTGCTCGCCGATCTCGATGCCGGCGCGACCGGCGCGATGACAGGCGGCGGCTATCCGGACGGGATTCGCCGGATCACCGACGCGTATTTCGCCAGCCGCCGCGACGAAGCGGTCGAGCAGTACGCGCGCTGGCTGCCGCTGATCAACTACGAGAACCGCCAGTCCGGCTTCCTGACCGCGAAAGCGCTGATGCGCGAAGGCGGCGTGATCGCGTGCGACCAGCCGCGCTCGCCGTGGCCCGAACTGCATCCGCAGGTGCGTGCTGGCCTGCTCGACGCGGCACGGCGGCTCGATCCGCTCGTGCTGCGCTGGGGGCGCTAGACATCGGTTTACCCGTGCAGCGCCGCAAGGCGTTGCGCATCGGCGGCCGGTGAGATACCGGCGCGTCACGGCGTGACAGCGGTTCATCAGAAGACCGCCGCCGCCCACCACCAAGATCGGAGACACCATGACCCTGTTGAACCCGGCCACCCCGGCATACGAAGCCGGCGAAGCCATTCCGCGCCGCCGCTGGCTGCGCGTGATTCCGCCGCTGCTGCTCGCGTGCATCATTTCCTACATGGATCGCGTGAACATCGCGTTCGCGATGCCCGGCGGGATGAATGCCGATCTCGGCATGGACGCGACGATGGCCGGCCTCGCCGGCGGCATCTTCTTCTTCGGCTATCTGTTCCTGCAGATTCCCGGCGGCCGGCGCGCGGCGCTCGGCAGCGGCAAGACTTTCATCGCGTGGTCGCTCGTGAGCTGGGCCGTGCTGTCGGTGCTGACCGGGCTCGTCACGCATACCTGGCAACTGCTGACGCTGCGCTTCCTCCTTGGCGTGGCCGAGGGCGGGATGCTGCCCGTCGTGCTGACGATGGTCAGCCACTGGTTTCCCGACCGCGAGCGCGGCCGCGCGAATGCGATGGTCATCATGTTCGTGCCGCTCGCCGGCATGATCACCGCGCCGCTGTCCGGCTTCATCCTCGCCGCGTACGACTGGCATCACCTGTTCTTCAGCGCGGGCGCACTGTCGCTGCTGTGCCTCGTCGTGTGGCTGATGTTCGCCGACGACGGCCCGGAGACCGCGCGCTGGGTGTCGCCGCGCGAGAAGGCCTACATCCTCGACGCGCTGCGCGAAGAACAGGAACGCAAGCGCGCGGCCGGCACGCCGGCTGCCGCATCGTTCGGCGAGCTGCTGCGCAACCCGACGATCTGGCTGCTGATCGCCATCAACTTCTGCTATCAGGTCGGCATCTACGGCTATACGATGTGGTTGCCGACCCTGCTGAAAAACCTCACGCACACCGGGATGGGCAAGATCGGCCTGCTCGCGATGCTGCCGTACGTCGCGATGGTGATCGGGATGTTTGTCACGTCGTATTTGTCTGACCGAACCGGCAAGCGCCGCCTGTTCGTGCTGCTGCCGCTCGTCGGCTTCGCCGCGTGCCTCGCGCTGTCGGTGCTCACGCATGCATCGATGGCCGTGTCGTTCGCGTTCCTGATCGGCTGCGGCTTCTTCCTGCAGGCGGCCGCCGGCGTGTTCTGGGCGATTCCGCCGAAGCTCTGCAGCGTCGAGACGGCCGGCAGCGCGCGCGGCCTGATCAACGCGCTCGGCAATCTCGGCGGCTTCTGCGGCCCGTACGCGGTCGGCGTGCTGACCCAGCACGTGAGCGCGGCGGCCGGCGTGTACAGCCTCGCGATCACGCTCGCGGTGGCCGGCCTGCTCGCGCTGACGCTGCCGAAACGCTGCGAGGACTGATACGACAACGGTTACCGGATACGCGGGACAGCGAACGAAATTACGGAGACTCACCATGAACGACATCCTGTTGCTGGTGCAGAAATGCGCCCATACCTTCAGCTTCTACGACCTCGACACGAAGACCGCGCTCAAGCACGTCGTGCTGCCGAACTTCCCGCACGAGTTCACCGTCGACGTGAACGAGCGCTTTGCGTACGTCGGCATCTTCGGGATCGAAACCGCGTGGTCGCGCGGCCATGAAGGCGATCACCGGATCGCCGAGATCGATCTCGTCGCACGCACGCACACGCGCATGCTCGACCTGTGGCCGTACTACCGGCCGCACGGGATGGCGAGCGACCGCGACGGCCGGCTGTACGCGATGAGCGAGGCGCACGACATGCTGCTCGTGTTCGACGAGCCGACCAAACAGCCCGTGCCGAACATGGCCGTGCCGTCCGGCGGCGTGAAGACGCACCTCGTCACGCTCACGCGCGATGCAAGCCGTGCGTACGGCGTGCACCTGCTGTCGAATACGGTCACGCAATTCCATCCGCGCGACGCGACGGTCGCGCCGCGCGCGGTGATGCCCGGCCCGCGCCCGGAAGGCAACGCGCTGTCGAGCGACGAGCGCACGCTGTTCGTCGCGAACCGCGGCGACGATACGCTGGTCGAGATCGATACCGACACAATGACCTGCGGCCGCCGCGTGAAGACGCGCAGCGATCCGAACCGCATCTACCGCACGAGCGCGCCGGACGGTCGCGACCTGCTGCTGCTGACCAATTCGGGCGAGCGGTCGATCTCCGTGTTCGATGCGCGTCAGCTCGAGGAAATCGAACGCATCGCGCTGCCCGCGAACCCGACCGCGCTGTCGTTCCATCCGTCGCGGCGCGTCGCGTATGTGTCGTTCCAGGACGACTACGTGCGCGAGCTCGATCTCGATACGTGGCGGTTCGTCGGCGCAATGGCGACGCTGCGCGAGCCCGATGCGTCGTACGTGCTCGCCGGGGCACGCTGACATGCGCGACGCGTCGCCGCTCGACGGCATGCCGGATGCGCTCGTCGATGCGCATCACCACCTGTGGCGGCTCGATGCGGGCGCGCACTATCCGTGGCTGCAGGAGCACTACGATCCGACGCACTTCATGTTCGGCGACTACGCGGCGCTGTGCCGCGATTTCGGGGTGGACGATCTCCGGCACGCGGCGCAAGGTGCACCGATCGTCGCGAGCGTGCACGTCGAGGCCGAGCGGGCGCGCGAAGAGGCACTGACGGAAACGCGCTGGCTGCATGAGGTCGCGGAGTCGCACGGACTGCCGTCGGCGATCGTCGCATGGGTCGACCTGCTGGCCGGCGATGCGGATGAACGGCTCGCCGAGCAGGCCGCGTGGCCGCGCGTGCGCGGCGTGCGCTTCAAGCCGCGCACCGCGGGCGCGCCGGATGCCGCCGTCGACGGGC
>NZ_JAAGPO010000521.1:0-237 GCF_017104825.1 Burkholderia sp. Ac-20345
AAGGATGTAAGGTGAAAGAGAGAGAAAGAGAATGGGTGACGCGCGAGAGAGAGGAGAGGAGCGGGGTGGGTAGAAGAGGGAGAGGCAGGTGAGGAAAGAGAGGGAGAGAGAAAAAAAGAGGAGGAGGACGGAGGGAGAGGAGAGGAGGGGATGCGTAGGGAGTTGGGGGTGTTGGAAGGAAAAGAAGTGAGGGGGACAGAAAGGAGGGGGAAAGGGGAAATGGAGGTTTTTTTTTTT
>NZ_JAAGPO010000522.1:0-623 GCF_017104825.1 Burkholderia sp. Ac-20345
TATCCTGAGCGGCGCGGACGGGTCGCGCATCACTCGCCTCCCGCGCCGCGGCGGCGATCGATCCAGTGCTGCAGCACGGCCACACCGTCGTCCGACCACACCGCATTCGGCCGCACCGCGCGCACCGCGGCCAGCGCGTCGCGCGCATCGCCGAGCCCGCGCCGCACCGCGAGCCACGCGGCCGCGCACATCACGCTGCGCCCGTAGCCGAGCGCGCAGCAGACCAGCACGTCGCGCCCTTCCCCGTGCAGGTGTTCAAGCGCCGCGACGGCTTGTGCGAGTTGCGCGGCCGTCGGCGCGACGAGGTCGAGCTGCGGCACCGCCACATAGGCGAGCGACGCATCGGCCGACGCCCAGCGCGGCATTTCGGCGGTCAGGTCGACCAGCGCCGTGAAACCGTGGCGGCGCACGTCGCGTGTGGTCGGCGTGCGGCCGATCGATACGCGTTCGTCGATCCGCACCGGCGCCGGCTGCCGGAACGTCCACAGCCGGGAATTGACGAACGCGCCGGCAATCGTCGGCGCGAGCAGCCAGCGGATGACGACCGGGAAACGCCCGTGCGCATCCTTCTGAAACGCGCCGGGGGCGCCGCGCCGGTAGATCCACGCGACACATGCGAGCGC
>NZ_JAAGPO010000523.1:0-972 GCF_017104825.1 Burkholderia sp. Ac-20345
CGACGCTCGTGCTCGGCCGCGTGGCGCTGTCGGGGCCGGCGGCGACGGTCGCGCACGTCGATCTCGGCGCGCCGCGCAAGCCGTACGACGCGCCGCGCTGGCTGCCCGTGAACCGGCCGATCGCGTTCCGCGAGCTCGTGTCCGATACGCGCGATCTGGAAGTGCGCGGCACGACGCCCGACGCGATCCGCCTGAACCTGCGCGTGCCGGCCGATCTGCATTCGTGGAACGGCGCAGGCGTGCCGATCACGCTGCGCTACCGCTACACGGCGCCGACGGTGCAGGACAACTCGACGCTCGCCGTCGAGATCAACGAACAGCTCGTGAAGTCGTACCGTCTCGGGCCGGCTCAAGCCGAGGATGCGCACGGCCGGATGCAGCTGCCGTTGCTGTCGGTGCCCGAAGGGCGCGTGACGAGCGACGTCGACATCCCGGCGTTCCGGGTCGGCAGCGGCAACCAGCTGCAGTTCCGCTTCACGCTCGACTCGCAGAAGACGGGCCTGTGCTCGAGCACGGCGACCGAGCCGCAGCGTGCGGCGATCGATCCCGATTCGACGATCGACTTCTCGCACTTCGTCCATTACGCGCAATTGCCGAACCTCGCGTTCTTCGCGAACAGTGGCTTTCCGTTCACGCGCTACGCCGACCTGTCGCAGACGGCCGTCGTGATGCCTGACCGGCCGTCGCCGCAGGAGCTCGAGGCCTACCTGACGATGCTCGGCCACATGGGCGAATGGACCGGCTTCCCGGCGCTGCGCGTGCAGGTCGCGCGGCCCGGCGACGTCGCCGCGCTGTCGGGCAGCAAGGATCTGCTCGTGATCGACGGCTCGCCCGCGTCGCCGCTGCTCGCGCACTGGCGCTCGGCACTGCCGCTCGTGATCGGCGAGCAGGGCGGCGCCGGAGGCGAAGGCGCCGCGCGCGTCGCGTTCTCGGTGAAGGAGCGCTGGCGCAACGGCGTCGGCCTGACCGAAG
>NZ_JAAGPO010000524.1:0-799 GCF_017104825.1 Burkholderia sp. Ac-20345
TTGCAGCCCTTCGTCGGTCGGCGGCCAGCCGCGCGGCAGCCGGTCGAACAGCCGGATGCCGAGCGAGGACTCCAGCGCGTCGATACGCCGCGCGACCGTCGAATGCTGAACCTGCAGCGCCCGCGCGGCGGCCGACAGGCTGCCGCCGCGCATCACCGCGAGGAAATAGCGAATGTCGTCCCAGCTCATCGGCAGCGCGGACGCGGGAACGGGATCCGGATCGGTCGAATTTTGCACAGTAGATGGGCGATTGGCGGGAATTCCGATCGATTATGCACGATGGGATGATCGTGTCACTTCAATTCAATCGTGAGGAACGTCATGACCCAGACTGCCACCGCCATCCGGATCGGGATCGACCATTACGGCGACGCGGGCGTGCTGCGCCGCGTCGATGCAGCCGTCGCGCCGCCCGGCGCCGGCGAAGTGCGGATTCGCCAGACCGCGATCGGCGTGAATTTCGTCGACATCTATTTCAGGACGGGCGCGCACGCGTTGCCGGTGCTGCCGGACGCGCTCGGCGTCGAGGCGGCCGGCGTGATCGACGCGGTCGGGCCAGGCGTGACGGATCTCGTCCCCGGTCAGCGCGTCGCGTATGCAGGCATGCCGACCGGCAGCTATGCGAGCCTGCGCACGATGCCGGCCGGGCGCGTGCTGCCGATCCCCGACGGCCTGAGCGACGACGCGGCGGCGGCCGGGCTGCTGAAAGGGATCACCGTTTATATGCTGCTGCATCGCGTCCGGCAGGTCGGCGCCGGCGACGCGGTGCTCGTGCATGCGGCGGCCGGCGGCGTCGGGC
>NZ_JAAGPO010000525.1:0-236 GCF_017104825.1 Burkholderia sp. Ac-20345
TTTACCTAGAAAGTTCACCGCTTGACTCTGCAGTGCATTAGGATCTCTTAGAGACTTAATTTCATGTACTAGTTCAACAGTCTCCATAATTTTGATTATTATACACTTTGTAATAAATACGTACTTGTTGTTTTGCTATCAATCCACGTCCACCTCGCTGTTAACAACGTCTCTGTTTTACTCGACGTTGCCTTGCAGGAGATGGAAGCTCTTGTTCTTTTTTTTTTTTTTTTTTT